>JAEEUY010000061.1 GCA_016290715.1 Bacteroidales bacterium | reverse complement strand
AAGAATATTATTTTATGTGCAAACGCTAAATTTGCACCCGCAAAAATAGTCAAAAAAAATGATTCTGGAAACTATTCCATGGATTAATCGCAAAAGTTATCATGCTGCAAAAAAAGCGCCATTTGCATGAACGATTGTTTTACAAATGGCGCCCTGTCTTTTCATAGAAATAATTCGGATTAAAATTCTGCGTTCAGCGGTGTACGCGGGAATGGAATCACATCACGGATATTGCTCATGCCTGTTACAAAGAGCAGCAATCGTTCGAATCCCAAGCCGAAACCGGAATGGGGGGCGGAACCGAATTTTCTTGTTTCCAAATACCACCAGACATCTTTTTCCGGTATATGCAATTCTTCCACACGTTTTTTCAATTTGTCATAATTTTCCTCACGTTCCGAGCCACCAATAATTTCACCGATTTTGGGGAAGAGGACATCCATGGCACGAACCGTTTTCCCGTCGTCGTTCATCTTCATGTAGAAAGCCTTAATTTCTTTCGGATAATCTGTTAAAATGACCGGTTTCTTGAAGTGTTGTTCCACCAAATAGCGTTCGTGTTCCGATTGCAAGTCAATACCCCATTCTACTTTATATTCAAATTTGACTTTGGATGCGGTTAAAATATCAATCGCTTCGGTATAGGTAAGACGGACGAAGTCGTTATTTACAACAAATTTCATTCTTTCTATCAATTCCTTATCAAACATATCGTTAAGGAATTGCAAGTCATCCATATTGTTTTCCAAGGCATAGCGGACGCAGAACTTGATAAAATCTTCGGCGAGGTTCATATTGTCGGTAATGTCGTTGAAGGCCACCTCTGGTTCCACCATCCAGAACTCAGCCAAATGGCGGGGAGTGTTGCTGTTTTCAGCGCGGAAAGTGGGTCCGAAAGTATAAATTCCGCCCAAAGCCAAGGCTCCCAATTCCCCTTCAAGCTGACCGGAGACGGTCAAACTGACAGGTTTGCCAAAAAAGTCCTGTGAGTAATCCACTTTTCCTTCGGGCGTTTTGGGCAGGTTGTTCAAATCCAACGTGGTAACATTGAACATTGCGCCGGCACCTTCGGCATCGGAAGCTGTAATCAACGGGGTGTTCATATAAAAATAGCCTTTGCTATTGAAATAACTATGAATGGCAAACGCCATTGCGTGGCGCAAGCGCAATACACAACCGAAGAAATTGGTTCTCGGACGCAGGTGGGCTATTTCCCTAAGGAACTCAACACTATGACCTTTTTTCTGCAAAGGATAGCTTTCAGGGTCGGCCGTGCCATATACCTGAATCTCATCGGCCTGTACTTCCACCACTTGCCCCTTTCCTTGCGATTCCACCAACGTTCCGATGACATGCAAACAGGAACCCGTTGTGATTTGTTTCATCAAGGCGACATCAAATTTCTCCAAATCGGCCACAATTTGCAAATTGGAAACTATCGAGCCGTCATTAAGGGCTATAAAAGCGACAGCATTGTTGCCACGTTTGGTCCTAACCCATCCTTTTACACTGATTTTATTACCGATTCCTATTTGTTCGTAATGCTTAATAGCATCAATAATTTTTGTACGTTCCATGATTCTATTTTTTCATAATTCTTTACCTGAGAATATGCTTTTCATTCTCTAATTTTCACAAACTGCCGTTTCAGCAGCTTCAATAATTTGCACAAAATCAGCAGCTTTGAGAGAAGCGCCACCGATCAAGCCTCCGTCCACATTTTCTTGTGAGAACAGATCCATTGCATTCTTGGCATTACAGCTACCACCATAAATGATGTAGGTATTAAAGGCTATTTCCGTACCATATTTTTTCTCAATCAGGGTGCGGATAAAACGGTGCATCTCTTCTGCTTGAGCTGGAGTAGCCGTTTCGCCCGTGCCGATAGCCCAAACAGGTTCATAAGCGATCACCACATGCTCTATTTCTTCTTTCGACAAGTGAAACAACGATTCTTGTATCTGTGTTTCAACCACTTTGAAATGATTCCCGGCTTTGCGGTCTTCCAACTGCTCGCCACAACATACCACCGGAATCAGTTCATGCTCCATCAAACGGTTTACTTTTTCGGCAATGATGGCATTGGTTTCTCCAAAATATTTTCTTCTTTCCGAGTGTCCCACAATGCAAAATTCCACTCCCAACGACACCAACATTTCCGCGGATACCTCGCCCGTGTAGGCTCCGTTATTAAACTGACTACAATTTTGGGCACCTGCATAAAAATTGGCTTCATCGGCCAAATCTGTAATTAATTCCAAATAGGGGAACGGGGGACAAATAACGACTTCTGTTTGCAGATGGATTTCTGCAATTTCGTCTTGAATTGCCGTCGCCAAGGACTCTGCCTCCTCAAACGACTGATTCATTTTCCAATTACCAATCACTAATTTCGATTTCATATATTTTGTATTTAATTATTTGTTTTCGATGGAAAGCATAAATATTCTGCACAAAGAATAATTAGCGTTGTAAATAAAGTATTTCCCATGATAGTTAGCAAAGTGATGCCAAAACGGTGAAACGACCACAACTCCAGCATAGTAGTCAAAGTTTGATGTACAAACACTAAGAGCAGCGTATAACTCAACAGCCATTTAAAGTCGCGCCGCCCCGGCAGAGGGACTTCCGTAGCCAATTGCTTTTTATTCACATTCAGTGCCAAAATGATATAGGGGCGAACTGCAACCATTAACAAGGCTGCGGAAGCATGAATACCAAAAGTCATCTGAAAAGCATCGACTACCAAGCCTGTAAAAAAAGCGATAATATATTGCACAGAAAGCGGCAGATCCAATGGCAGAAGCAATAGTGCCAGCAAATAGATATTCGGATTCAGGAAACCAAACAGATAGATGTGATTGCAAATCAGAATTTGCAAAATCAGCAATAGGATAAACCTGAAAATCAATTTTAACGCCTTACTACTCATCTATCATTTTGCTTTTAAGGGTATCCAACTCCGAACGGTATAAATTTTTAACCAAATACACCGAATTGATATGATTAAAATCTGTTGCCAACTTCACTTTCAAGGTCAGAAAAGGATTGCTGCTTCGCTTTGTTTTTTCACAAATAACACCAATCAGCACATTGGAAGGGAAAATATTAGAGTAGCCACTGGTAACTACCGAATCCCCTTCGTTGATATTAGAATTTTCCGTAACATCTTCCAAATAAGCATATTGAGATTGTCCAAAACGCCATACCACTGTCCCCAGCTGATTGGCTGGAACAACTTTGGCACTGATACGGCTATCGGGGTGCAAAATAGAGGTAATTGTTGCAAAATGCTGCGATACATTCGTTACCACACCAACGACCCCCTGACTTGACAAAACTGCCATATCATAAGTAACGCCATCTTCTAATCCCTTATCAATCATCAAATAGTTATTTTTCTTATGAATGGTGTTGTAAATCACATTGGCAGAGAAATAGTCGTACATTCGCTCGCACTTTTTAACCCGTGAAAGAGAATCCACAATCGTGTCTATTTTCGTCATAATGGTATCCTCACTGACCAAAAAACTGGAGTTTTGGTTTCTCATCAGCTGCACATTTTGTTCCACGAGGTAATTATTTTCGGCACTAAGGTTAAAATGGCGAATAACTTTATTGCAAAAGCCATTGATTGGTGCTGTAAGTACTTGAGTATAAGAAGCTATTACAAAACGGGGATAATTCATCGAATTATAAATAAGCACAATCGCGATCACCTGCAAGAAAATGAAAGTCATCACGTGAAGATACTTTTTGATAAAGTCGATGAGATTATTCATAATCCATTAGCGGGAAGCTGCGGTAAATTGTTGAATAAAGCGGACATCGTTTTCAAAGTACAGACGAATGTCATTGGTTTTATACTTCAGCATGGTCATTCTTTCAATGCCAAGACCGAAAGCGAATCCAGTATATTTTTTACTATCTATTCCACAATTCTCCAGCACATTGGGGTCAACCATTCCGCAACCGAGAATTTCCACCCAGCCCGTATGTTTGCACAAAGCGCAGCCTTTTCCGCCGCAGATGTTGCAAGAGACATCCATTTCGGCAGAAGGCTCTGTGAACGGGAAATAAGACGGGCGCAAACGGATTCTGGTGTTTTCTCCAAACATCTGTTTGGCGAAATAGAGCAATACCTGTTTCAAGTCGGCGAAAGAGACATTTTCGTCAATATAGAGACCTTCCAGTTGATGGAAGATACAGTGGGCACGAGAAGTAATGGATTCATTGCGGAACACCCTTCCCGGACAGATCACACGGATAGGCGGCTTCTGGCGTTCCATCGTACGCACTTGCAAACTGGAAGTATGTGTACGCAACACCACATCGGGATGTTGGGCAATAAAAAAAGTATCTTGCATATCGCGTGCGGGGTGTTCTTCCGCAAAATTCAAAGCCGAAAAAACATGCCAGTCATCTTCAATATCAGGACCACTCACCGTCGTATAACCAATCTTTTCAAAAATGCTACACACTTCATCCATCACAATAGAAATAGGATGACGGGAACCCAGTTCTATATCGGTGGCTGGACGAGTTATGTCCATATCCCCACCTTGTAAGGCCGTTGCATTTTCCAGACGTTCCTTTTGCTCTTCAAAATATTTCTGTGCCTTTTGTTTCAACAAGTTAACACATTGCCCGAACTCTTTGCGCTGTTCTGCAGGCACGTTCTTAATTTCGCTCAACAACGATTGCAATTCACTCTTTTTACTCAGAAAACGCAACCTGAAATTTTCCAGATTTTCGGCTGTTTCTATTTTAAATTGCTCTAATTCTGCACTGATTTTCTCTATATTTGTCATTTTTCTTAGATTTCTATCCGACAAGATTATTCAACGATGATTACCCCAATAATTTTAATGTCTTCCTTAGGACGGTCGAAGCGGTCTTTGGGTTGGGCTGCGATCTTGTCAACCACATCCATACCCTCTACAACCTCTCCAAAAACGGTATAGTCGCCATCCAAGAAGGGGGCGCCTCCTACATTCATATACACTGCTTTTTGGGCATCGGTGAAATGTTTCCCCATTTGCATTTCAATTTGGCGGAGTTCATTTTCAGCAAACTTTCTTCCATCCACAATATAAAATTGGGAACCGGAAGAGGCTTTTGCGGGGTTGTTATTACGGGCAGCAGCCACCGCACCGCGTTTATGATAATTTTCAGCATTAAATTCTGCAGGAATCGTATAACCGGGGCCACCCATACCCAACTGCTGCCCGGCAGGAGCACCTTTGGAATCCGGATCCCCTGTCTGAATCATAAAACCCTGGATAATTCTATGGAAAAGGACATCGGTATAATAGTTATTCTTCACTAATTGAATAAAATTCTCTTTGTGTTTCGGGGTATTGTCATACAAAACAATCTTGATATCCCCCATCGTTGTTTTAATTAAAACTTTCGTTAAACTATCCATATTATGCATATTTGATGATTCTTCTACAACTGCCACTTGTTCTTCTTGAACATTGGTCATACTATCCGCCGGTGCCTCCACCTCCTGATGTGTATTGGAGGAACAATTGGCGAACAAAATACAGCAGCAAACCGCTAAAAATGAACTGATTTTTTTCATAATATTCTAATTATTAACAAAATAGAAACATTTACCACCTTTAATAATAAGATGGCAAATGTACAAGATTTTTTTGTTTTAAAGCGTCTTTTGTGAAAAATAGAAAATTCGGGGAAAACTATCCTTCATTTTCTTTCGGAATTACCCTCTTTCGTCTTGCAAATGATTTCCAACAAAGTCAAATCAAGGTTATACCTAAACATTCGTATCTACGTTTCACAACATAAAAAAAGAGGAATTATGCAGTTCATAATTCCTCTTTGTATATTTATTTGATTTATTACCAAGCAAATAACGGACGGTTTTCCATCATCTCGTTCACTTGTCCACGTGTTTTGGCGATCAGACTTTCGTTGGTAGGATCGCAAAGCACAGCATCAATCAAATCAACGATAACACTCATGTCATCCTCTTTCAAGCCACGGGTAGTGATGGCTGGCGTGCCAATACGAAGTCCCGAGGTCTTGAAGGCGCTGCGGCTGTCGAATGGAACCATGTTCTTATTCACCGTAATATCAGCGGCAACCAAAGCATTTTCAGCTTCTTTACCCGTCAATTCCGGAAATTTCGTACGGAGGTCAATCAACATCAAATGATTGTCCGTACCATTGGAAATGACCTTGTATCCTTTGTTAATGAAGGCATTGCACATCGTTTTTGCATTGGCCATCACTTGTTGGATATAACGGCCATAATCATCCGTTAACGCTTCCCCTAAAGCCACGGCTTTTGCGGCAATCACATGTTCGAGCGGACCGCCTTGCACGCCCGGGAATACGGCAGAATCCAACAAAGCCGACATCTTCTTGATTTCACCTTTAGGTGTCGTTTTGCCCCATGGATTATCAAAATCCTCACCCATCAAAATCAAGCCACCTCGAGGTCCGCGAAGAGTTTTATGGGTAGTGGTGGTAACAATATGACAATATTTAACGGCATTATTCAGAAAACCTTTGGCAATCAAGCCAGAGGGGTGGCTGATGTCGCCCATCAAAATAGCGCCCACTTTATCAGCAATCTGACGCATGCGAGCCCAATCCCAATCACGGCTATAGGCAGAAGCGCCACCAATGATTAACTTAGGATGGGTTTCCAACGCGCGTTGTTCCATCTTGTCATAGTCGATCATGCCGGTTTCCTCTTCCACGCTATAATCAACAACATTGAACATAATGCCAGAAAAGTTCACTGCACTACCATGACTCAAGTGACCACCATGGTTCAAATTCATCCCCATAAAAGTGTCACCCGCCTTCAAGCACGCCATGAATACTGCCATGTTGGCTTGTGCACCGGAATGAGGTTGCACATTTGCCCAACAAGCCCCATAAAGTTCCTTGGCCCGTTCAATAGCGATGGTTTCTGTCTGGTCAACCACTTGGCAACCGCCATAATAGCGTTTTCCCGGATAACCTTCCGCATATTTATTGGTTAATACCGACCCCATCGCTTCCATTACTTGGTCGCTGACGAAATTTTCAGAAGCAATCAACTCAATACCTTTGGTTTGACGACTGCGTTCTTTGTTGATTAAATCAAAAATTAAATTGTCTCTTGTCATTATGATAATATTTAAATATTTGTTTTACTGTTCTTTGTGTGGAGGCCACACGTTGCGCCAACCGTAGAAGAAACCCAAATGGTAACGTGCGGCAAAATAATAAAGCAGGTGTTTCAATTTTCCTAATGGCATATAAATAAACAAAATTATAGCCACAACATAATAAAGTGAAAACAGGAGGGAACACGAATTTTGAAAAATGAGGTATAAAGCGGTAAAAAGCTGGAATAAAGTAGCCAAGATATTGGAGATATAGTCATCGGGATTAGCCAAACTATGAAGATTTTTATTTACTAATCTTTTGATTAATAATGATATACCGCATACTGAGCCCACTAAAAGATATAATCCCAACAACAGATTCAGCCATTGCGGATAGTATTGGTTCAGGTTAAAAAGCGAAAGGAGATAGAGCAAAAACGACAAAAAAATACCCGTATGAAACAATATTCCGGCACTATAGGTAGGCAAGTGCATATAGGCACTCTCCTTATTGGCGGGCATCATGGCCACCGTGTTGGAATAGAGGATTCCTTTGGACACATCACCACTTTTTTGAGACAAATCTTTTGGTTTCCCTAATTTCACCAAACGAATAAAATGCGCTAAAAGCATCAACAAACAAAACGCCAAAGCAACCAGCGAAATTATTTGTATAATTTTCATTATCAATATTTTAAAGAATAACTATACACAACCATCCGGTTTGGGAAGACCTGCAACACGGCAAGCACCTCTGGCGGGCCCCAAAGGGAACAACTCATAAATTTCCTTCAACTTCAAACCCGTTTCCTTACAAATTACGCGCACCATCGGAGCCATCCCTTTTTCCTCATAATTCCGACGAATGATATCAATCACTTTCCAATGATTTTCAGTAAGGGTTTCAATTCCGTCGGTTTTCGCGATTGCTTCCGCCAACGCTTTGGTCCAACGATTCGGTTCCGTCATGAAACCGTCGCCATCCATCTCAAAAGTTTGATTTTCTAAGGTAATATTCATAATTGACGATTATTTTTATTTCTGATCTCTTTGATTCTTAATATTTTGCCAAACTATTGCTAAAGCAAAAAACAGCGGCAAAGTTACAAGTTTTTTTTGAATTCACGAAAGGTTTCCTACTTTACATAATCAGACATGTCAAGACTCATGATACGGTCAAGTTTGTGTGCGTTTTCGGTTTCTGTCCTGAGGAAAACGGTGGCCGCCACACCCGACATACGGTCGGGGACACGCCGCACATCAATAACACTCGGAAAATCCTTTCTGAATTTATCTTCATCAAAACTCTTACCGTTCGCCCCCGACGGCATTTCAAGCACCCCAAAAGCATAGGTAAGATCCTCCTTGCCCTTCCACATCTCCTCTTTGGGAATACGTATTCCTTTCAAATAAGAAAGCATCGGATGATGTCCGCTGATGAAAACCTGTAATTCATTCAGACAAAAACCGGTAAATCGCAAAGGATTGATTTCTATCGGCACTGCCTTTTTCCCGTCGTAACGGAATTCTATATGCATCGGGAAATTCCGAAGATGCAGTGTATTGTTGAGGCTCGTGAGAAAATGGGTAAACGGCTCTTCGTATTGGTCAAAGAGGCCTTTTTTCGTCAGATACAGCCTGTCAGACGTATCCGACTCATCCATAAATTTGTGATGGAAAATGTTCAATATCACCGGCATGCCTTCTCCATTATAATAGGCATCCACCGCATATTCCTCCCCATGGATGTATTCTTCTATCAGGAAGCGGCTTTTTCCAACTACAAACTCGGGGAAATCAGAACCCGCCTTTGAAAAATCAACCAGCAGAGAAGCTACCGCTTTTTTGTATTCTTCGGGATTATGTACAACAAAAACACCTTTACTCAAAAAACCGACTGCCGGTTTGATGACACATGGAAACACAAGACTTTCGACTTCAATGTTTTGCATTTCATTTATATTCAATTCTTTGAAAAAGAAATCCGGATATATATCACGACAAATACGTCTAAACTCGGATTTATCTTTTACAATAGAAATGCTATCTATAAAATGCTTGTCATCAATGTGTTCATAAATCCATCCGAGCGCATTTTCCGATACGGTGTACAATTTCCCCGTTTTCTTATATTCATCACAAAATTCACTATCTGACAATACCTTACCATTCGTTACACGTTGTTCAGATATACTATTTCTTAATACGGGGATTCCGTTTTTTTCAAGTGTCTCAACCATCATAGCAGACACAAAAGGCTTTTCAAGTATTACCATAAATCGTCTTCTTTTTAAATTAAGATGTAATAAGATTTTGAATGCGGCGGCAAAATTAACAAATTATCCGTTTGTATAGACTCTCAAAACGGACTTATCATCAAATTTGAACCCTTGAATAAACGAAAAATCTGAATCACATATTAATATGTATATGGAATATGCTAAAAAGGCAGTAACTATCCCAATCCACATCAAATAATGCAAACAATCATCCACCACTGCACCTCTCCTTCAAAATAATAGATAGGGCTCCCCCATTTGTCCTTCTGTTTCAATACATTTCCATCAATATAATAAAGTTGTGTTCCCCACTTGTCTTTCATTTTGATGGCATTCCCATCAAAATAATACAATTTTTCGCCCCATTTGTCCTTTATTCTCACCGTATTGCCATCCATGTAATATAACTTCACCCCCCACTTATCTTTCTGATAAATCGTTTGACCATCATAATAATAGAGTTTCGTACCCCACTTATCTTTCTGATACATTGTTCCTTGACTTACATAAAACAATTTTTCACCCCACTTGTCTTTGGTATGAATCACCGTTTGCGCTGACAAAGAAAAAGAAATTGTTACCAATAAGCTGATTATAAATATTTTACATTTAACCATAGGATGATAATTTAGGATTAAGAAAACAAATATGTGGATATTGGATTTTCAATTATCAAGGCACAAAAATAAAAAAAATCTTCCAAAAGCATTTGGAAGATTTTTTTTAACGGGTGCCCAAGACAAGAGTCGAACTTGCACGGGATAACTCCCACTACCCCCTCAAAGTAGCGTGTCTACCAATTCCACCACCTGGGCAATTTTGAGGCGGCAAAAATACATTTTTTTTTAATATATATCACACACTTGTCTATTTTTTTGAAAAATAAATTCAAACATGCTATATGTAAAATCAATTTTGTAATTTTGCACATAATTATATACGATACTAAAAACACCTAAAACAATGAATTTCAATAAATTAACAACAATTTGTAGCATAATTTTGTGCATAAGTCTTGTCTTTTGCTCCTGCAAAGGGAAAAAAGATTCCAACAACGATTCAATTCAACCCAAACAATTATTATCTGGTATCGCGATGAATGATTTAGACACAAGTGTTAGTCCCGCCGAAGATTTTTATCAATATGCCTGCGGCGGTTGGATGAAAAACAATCCACTCCCTGCTGAATATTCCCGTTATGGCTCTTTCGACCAGCTCGGCGAAAACACTGACAAACAATTAAACAAATTAATCACCGATATTGCCCAACAAAGCAATCCCAAAGGCAGTATTGCACAAAAAATAGGTGATTTGTACAATATGGGGATGGACACCAATGCCATCAACCAGCAAGGCGCCCAACCTATTGAGCCCTATTTGAAAAAAATTGCTGCGGTAAAAAACAAAACCGAACTCACCCCCCTCTTGATTGAGTTGCACAAAGATGGTATCACCCCATTTTTTGCGCTTTTTGGAGAGGCATCGCCCAACAACAGTACCTTAACCATTGCATGGCTCATGCAAAGCGGTCTTGGGTTAGGCGAACGCGACTATTATCTCAATCCTTCTGAAAAAATCAAAAAAGGGTATATTGAACTCATTCAAAAAGAGCTGGCTTTAGCCAACTACGGCAAAATCACAGGTAATACGGGCAAAGAAGCCGAATTAGCCAAACAGATTTGGAACTTTGAAACCGCATTAGCCAAAATCTTCATCGATAAAAACGAATTGAGAGATCCTGTTAAAACCAACCAAGTCATGCCGTTGGGCGAAGCGACCAAGCTGTTCACTTCTCTTGATTTGTCAAAATACATCAAGGAGATGGTTCCCAATTCCATTGAAGAAGTCAACGTGGTGCTTCCCTCCTACTTCACCCAGATGAACAAACTCATTGCCCAGCAAGATCTAAATACCATCAAAGCTTATTTGGCATGGAACGTTGTAAACGAAGCCGCCAGCTCATTAAGCGAAGATTTTGTCTTTGAAAATTTCAATTTCTACGGAAAAATCATTTCCGGACAAGAAAAGAATAAAGAACGCTGGAAAAGAGTCATCAGCAGAGTCAGCGGACTTTTAGCAGAACCTGTAGGCCAACTTTATGTT
>JAEEUY010000060.1 GCA_016290715.1 Bacteroidales bacterium | reverse complement strand
TCAAAAAAAAAAATTTTTATATTCTTGGGAAATGAATATCCATTGTTAAAAATAAAAAAAACAGACAATGTCTGTAGGATAAATAAAATTTGTATATTTGCAAACTTTTTGTGTGGAGGCAAAACGCTTTGACTAAAAACATAACCTACTAAATAATAATAAGTTATAAAATATCAAGGGGTTCCAAATTTGCGCAAAGGTATAATAATTTATTACAAAATTTTTTAAAAATGTCAGGATTAATAGGAAAGAAAATTGGAATGACTAGTATCTATGATGCCTCCGGTAAAGCGGTTCCGTGCACAGTATTAGAAGCTGGTCCTTGCGTGGTAACGCAAGTTAAAACCGTTGAAAAAGACGGTTACGATGCTATCCAATTAGCATACGACGAAAGAAAAGAAAAGAACACGCCGAAGCCCTTAAAGGGTCATTTTGCAAAAGCAGGCACAACCCCGAAGAAAGTTTTACGTGAGTTCACTCGTTTTGAAGAGGGACACAAGAAACATTTTGGGGAAGTGATTGACGTTACTGTTTTTGAAGAAGGTGAATTTGTTGATGTCAGTGGCACATCCAAGGGAAAAGGATTCCAAGGCGTTGTGAAACGTCATGGTTTTGGAGGTGTAGGCGACAGCACACACGGTCAGCACAACCGGTTGAGAGCGCCAGGTTCAATGGGTGCTTCTTCTTACCCATCAAGAGTTTTCCCTGGTATGCGCATGGCAGGTAGAACCGGCGGTAACAAGGTTAAAACCCTCAATCTTCAAATTCTGAAGATCGTGAAAGAAAAGAATTTAATTGTAGTTAAAGGTTCCGTTCCAGGGGCTAATGGTTCATATATAATTATTGAAAGATGGAGTTAAGAGTATATAAAATAGACGGTAGCGAATCCGCTAAGACGGTTACATTAAATGATCAGATTTTTAATGTGGAGAAACCGAACGATCATGCAATCTGGCTTGACGTTAAAAATATATTAGCCAACAGAAGACAAGGAACCCACAATACACTTGAGAGATCAACTGTTTCTGGTAGTACTCGTAAGCTGAAAAGACAAAAAGGCACAGGTGGCGCACGTGCAGGTAGTATCAAATCAACAACCATCCGTGGTGGTGCCACTACCTTCGGTCCTCACCCGAGAGACTATAGTTTCAAATTGAACAAAAAAGTGAAACGTTTGGCCCGTTTCTCCGCTTTAACCTACAAAGCACAGGAGAATAAAATTACGGTTATTGAAGATTTCGCTTTTGATGCTCCAAAAACAAAAGCATTCATTGAAATTTTGAAACATTTCAATTTGGAAGACACCAAAACCTTAACTTTGGTAAACGAAAGCAATAACAATGTATATTTGTCTTCTCGTAACTTACAACGTTCTAAAGTAATAAGAGCCTGTGATGTAAATACTTACGACGTATTAAATGCACAACATCTTATTATTTGCGAAAAGAGCATTCCTGAAATTGAAAAAATGCTCGGCGAATAATTTATAAACATTTAAAAAATTAGAAACAATGAGCGTAATTATAAAACCTATTATCAGTGAAAAGATGACGAAAGTGGCAGACCAACAGAACTGCTACGGGTTTGTTGTCACCAGAACGGCTACAAAAACGCAAATTAAGAAAGAAGTGCAAGATATTTATGGCGTTAAAGTATTAAGAATTAACACTTTAGTACAACGCGGAAAAGCTTCTTCACGTTATACCAAAGCCGGTGTGATTGAAGGACAAAGGAATACATTTAAAAAAGCATTTGTATTTTTAGGTAAAGAAGAAAAAATTGATTTTTATAGCAATATTTAAAAGATGGCATTAAGAAAATTTAAACCAGTAACGCCGGGGCAGCGCTTTAAAGTTATTAGCGCTTATGATGACCTTACCACAAATAAACCCGAAAAGAGTTTATTATGCCCCAATCCAAGTACAGGCGGAAGAAACAACAGTGGTAAGATGACGATGCGAAACCGCGGTGGCGGTCATAAGAAGATGTATCGTTTTGTAGATTTTAGAAGAGATAAAGACAATATCCCTGCAACAGTAAAGACCATCGAGTATGATCCTAACAGATCTGCACGTATTGCTTTGTTGTTCTACGCTGACGGCGAAAAGAGATATATTATCGCTCCTCATGGCTTGAAAGTAGGACAAGAAATCGTTTCAGGAAATGGCGTTTCTCCAGACCTTGGCAACTGCCTGCCTCTCGGTG
>JAEEUY010000059.1 GCA_016290715.1 Bacteroidales bacterium | reverse complement strand
TTCGCTATGTTTTTTCATGCGAATATGCAAAGTGTGCAAATTCTTTTGGATGCTGGTGGAACGGAAGGTATCCAAAACGGGACCGAGCAACATGGCCGTACCGTTGTTCACATCGATTAATGAGTTGATATAGTCGGCGGTGCCACAGATAGCGCCGGCCACACAATCATTCATTCCGTTCACATATTTGGTCATACTATAAATGACAACATCTGCGCCTAAACGGTAAGGAGAGAAAATCATAGGAGTGAAGGTGTTGTCAACCAATAATTTAGCGCCAGCAGCATGGGCAATTTTTGAAAGTTCTGGAATATTGGCGATACGGAGCAATGGGTTATTCATGGTTTCCGTATAAAGCACTTTGGTATTGGGTCTGATGGCTTTCTTTACGGCATCCAAATCTTGCATGTTCACGAAAGTAACATCGATGTTGAATTTTTTCAGGTAGTTGTTTAAGAAAGCGAAAGTGCCGCCGTAGGTTGTCATGCTGGATACGATATGGTCGCCTGATTTCACTTCATGCAACAATGCTACGGTAATTGCTGCCATACCGGAGCCGGTAGGCCATGCCAACTCGGTGCCTTCCATGGCGGCTAAAGATTGTGCCAAGGAGAGAGAGCTGGGATTCCAATGTCTGGAATACAAGAAATAGCCTTCCGTTTCACCATGAAAAGTGTCGGTCATGGTTTTGGCATGTTCAAACATAAAAGTTGCGCTATCGCAAATAGCAGGATTGACACCACGGTAGGCATCTTTTTTGTCCAACTTTTCAATGTTGGTTGCAGGATCAAATTTTTCCATGTGTAATTTTTTTATTTATTTGATATTAGATGTTTTATGTAAAATCAGTTAAGATTATTTTCTTTTGATTTTTTCTCTTTTGAAAGAATGGGCAAAGGTACAAAATAATTTGAAATGATAATTTTATCCCGACAAACTTCTCAAAAATATGAATGAGCGCATCCATCTGATTATATCTGACGGACTACTTTTTTTGTTTTAATCAGCACGTGTTTGTTGTTGTTCAAAGTGGTGGCAAAAAGTGTGGTTTCGCCACCATCGGCTAATTTCAATCGTTTGCGCAGTTCGGTTTCCGCCATGGGAAAATTGCGGATGGTGATGTTGGCGGAGGTCAGATCGTGCAGGTTATCACGGACGCTTTGCTTGTTCAGGGTAAACACATCTTCCACTTGGAAAATACGTCCAAAAAATTGTGGAAACAGTTTTTCTGAGGTGTATAAATGACTGTTAACATGTAATTTGAGCAGCCTTAAAGAAGCCGCTGCCGCATTCATCATCCCACTTTTCAAGAGGGTGGGGTGGGGCTCATACAAATAAGCTTCCACCTTTTCGGTCAGTGCTGCCGTTGCGTCGCGTTGGGTATAGTCGAATGTCTCTTTTTGAACATTGTTTTTTGAGATGTTGACACAGTGTATTTTGAGGGGTTGTGAGTTCTGAAAATCAAAAATGGCTAAAAGTTCTTTGATTTCGTTGTGGACGGCAACCACATGAATATCGGTGATTTTATGCAAGGTGTTGATTAAAAGAGAGATGTCGAACATGGGAGATAGTTTTACCATCAGTTGTCGGCAGTGGTTCTCCAAAAGAGGGAAAAGGGTAAGCAGGTTTGGTTGACAATCTTCGAGAAGGAACACTTTGCGGGAATCTTTGCGGCGGGCAGGGTCGATAAAAATCACATCCACAGGGGGAAAATCGGGTAGGATGTCAACAGAATTTCCTGATATCACGTCAATATTTTGGATAGACAATTCACGGAAGTTGTGGCGGGCGAGGGAGGCAAGATTTTCCTGTTGTTCGATGAACGAGACGTGCCGGAACCGGCGGGCAAAGGCAGCGCAATCCACGCCCATTCCGCCAGTCATGTCAATCAGCGTGTCCCCTTTTAGTAGAGAGGCTTTGTAGTCGGCGGTGAGTTCCGAGGATGATTGTTCTACCGAGATGGGGGGAGGAAATAACAAATTGAAGTTACCATACCATGATGGCAACTTCAATTCCGCTTTTTGTCGCGACTGAATCTGTTGAATCAGCCACTGTTTGTCATATTTTTCAAACCATTTCTCTTTCGCCGCCAAAGAATAAACATCTGTTTTAATATAACGGCGAATGATGTCAGACTCGTTCATTAGTCATCTTTGTCTTTGGTTTGTTTCATCATTTTGATTTTGTATTCCAGATCTTTGACTTCTGCTTTGGCGGCTTCAATTTTCTTTGAGAATTCTGCTTTCAGCAGGTCTGCATTTTTAGAGTTCGCGAAGAAACCGAGATTGTTTTCCCAGATGGCGATATCCTCTTTGAGTTGAGATAACTTATTGGTCAAGAAGCGTTTTTCTTTGTCGAGGAGTTTGTCGGAGTTGGGGTCGTTCAGGATATTGTCAATCCGGTTGCGATAGTTGTCGCGGCGAACTTCTTCCATGCTGATTTTGAGGTCGGCGAAGCGTTGGTCAACGGCCTGACGATAAGCAGTGTATATGCGATCTTTATCTTTTTTGGGAACATAACCGATTTCTGTCCATTCGCGCTGATAGGCTTTCATGGCCTCCAAGTTTTCGTTTTTGTCATCGCCAAACTGGTGATTTAAAATACGTTGTATAAGATCTTCTTTTTTGCGTAAGTTTTCGCCTTCAATTTCTTGGATATTGTTGAAATAGTTGGCTTTGGCTTCAAAGAAGGTGTCGCAAGCCCCACGGAAGCGTTTCCAGATGGCTTCGGAATGTTTGCGGGCGGTAGCCCCGATATTTTTCCACTCTTTTTGGAGATTCAGAATATCGTCGGTAGCGGCACGCCAATCGGTGCGTTTGGCAATCGCTTCGGCTTGAATGGCCAAGTTAACTTTCAGATTATAATTGTTTTGTTGTTCTTCTTTGATTTTCTGGAAGAAATCTTTTTTCTTTTCAAAGAATTTGTCCAGAGAGCCTTTGAAGCGGTTCCAGATTTCTTCGTTTACTTTGGCAGGAGCAGCGCCGAGTGTTTTCCAAACTTTCAACAGTTCAGTGAGTTGGTCGCTAACAGCGTTGTATTCTTTTGCGTTTTCAGTAGGTTGGGCAATCACTTCTTCTGCTTTTTCGCACAATACCACTTTTGCATTATAATTGTTTTGCTGCTCGGCAAAAATTTGCTCGTAATGTTCGCGGCGGCGTTGGTTGATTTGGTCGGAAGCATTTTTGAAACGTTCCCAAAGTTCCTCTTTCTTATCTTCAGGTACAGGTCCGATTTCTTTCCATTCGTTATGTAGCGCCTGTAATTCATTAAACGACTGATTGATAGAGTCTTGTAAAAGCAATGATTCGGCTGCCTCGCACAATTTTATTTTTTGTTCCAAATTCTTTTTCAAATCCAAATACTTCATCTCTTTATTGAGGCGAAGAATATCATAGAATTGTTCGATATAAAAATGGTAGTTTTGCCAAAGATTATTGGACTCGCTTTGGGGAACCGGTCCGATATTTTTCCATTTTTCTTGAAGTTCTTTAAAGTTATCGTTGAGAACTTTGAGATTGGAATGATTTTCTTTGTCATCTATAAGTTTACGCAATTCATCAATGATGCCATTTTTAGCTTCGAGATTGTGTTGTTTTTCTTGTTCAATATTTTCAAGAAATTTGGTTTTGTTATTTTTGAAGATATGGAGGGCATTGTTGAATTTCTCTTCAATGGCAGTAGGTTCTGGCGTAAAATCTTCTTTTGTGCCGCCTTCTGCGATGAAAGCTTCCAATTGTGCTTTCCTGTTTTCTTTTAATTGATTTAAAATCTTAACCCGTAAAATGCCTACGCGAGTTTTAATTTTATTGTAATTGGGGTCTGCTACGATACGGTGCAATTCTTCAACAGCATCTTCAATAGGAAGATTGGCGTATTCGGCTTCAATTTTTTCTTCCGATTCAGTTTCTTCTTCGGCTGTTGCTTCTGTTTCCGCTTCCTCTTCTTGGGAGGTGTTGGTGGATTCGATTTCAACCATCATTTCGGCTACAGAATTTTCTTCACTTTCAGTTTGTGGTTTTTCTTCAGCAGGTTGTCTCTTCTCTTCAGTGGGCTTCACCTTCTCTTCTTCATGGGGTTCTACTGCCTCATTTTCGGTGCTTTTTTCAGCTTTTTCATCTTTTTCCTGCATTTCTGAGTTTGTTTCACTCACATTAGGTTGAGCTTCTGATGAAGCTTCAGTGGTCGCATTAAGATCTTGATTTTCATCATTTTCCGTGCGGAGAAGTTCTTTTTCTTCCATAAAAAAACAGAGTTTAAATTAATAATAATAGGTTGTTAAAAAAATGAGCGCAAACATACGTTTTTTTAGGGAATACAGACTTTTTTTATAAAATTTATTTTTCTGCTTTATATGGAAAAGATATTGAAAAAACTTGTACCTTTGCCGCGTTTGGTACGGAAAATTATTAATCTTATATATAACAATTTAAATTATTTAACATGAAAAAAGTACATAATTTTAATGCAGGACCTTGTGTTCTTCCGAAGGAAGCCATTGAGGCAGCTATCGAATCTTTAAAAGATTTTGCCGGTACAGGCATGGCCGTGATTGAAGTTTCTCACCGTTCCAAAGAGTGGCAGGCAGTAATGGATGAAACGGAAGCATTATGGAAAGAAATATTGAACATTCCTGATGGGTATAAGGTATTGTTCCTCGGTGGCGGTGCTTCTACCCAATTCCTGATGGTTCCTATGAACTTCCTTGAAAAGAAAGCTGCTTATCTTGAAACAGGTGTTTGGGCAAAGAAAGCCTTGAAAGAAGCCAAAGGTATTGCGGGAATTACTGGCGCAGAAGCTGTTTGCGTTGCTTCTTCTGCAGATACTACTTTCAATTATATTCCAAAAGGGTGGACGGTTCCAGAAGATGCCGACTATTTCCACATTACCACCAATAATACTATTTATGGAACTGAAATCCGTGAAGATTTCGATTGCAAAGTTCCTTTGATTGCAGATATGTCTTCAGATATTATGAGTCGTCCTGTTGATGTTTCCAAATATACTATGATTTATGGCGGCGCTCAAAAGAATGTTGGTCCTGCAGGCGTTACTTTTGTGATTGTAAAAGAATC
>JAEEUY010000058.1 GCA_016290715.1 Bacteroidales bacterium | reverse complement strand
CCAATTTATGGAACTTTGAGGTATATACAGAAGACATGCGTGAAGCTTTCCAAATGATTGAAAACTATTACAATTAAAAGTGTATTATGTCCCCAGATTGTTACAACATCATTTTACAAAGCCTGTCCATGCTGAATGCCGTGGTGGCGGGAGCACAAACGTACAAAGACAACCCTGATGAGGTGAAGCGCAAGGCAAATGCCGTCAAGGATGTAGCGCAAATTTTTCAGGATGCAAACTCCGAAGAGTTCAAGCCGGGAGCATGGCAGCAGTTCAGGCAGCTTTCAACACAACTTGCCGATACTGCACAGCAATTGGCAGAGGAGTGCGACAATCCTGAACAAGTCATGAGACTCACCGGCGGTAATCTCAAGCAAATCATCCTCCAAATCAAGGACGTGGCAAGCAAAGAGACCGAAAGACCGCACGGACCAAGTATAGTAGAAACGATAAAAAAACTTTTCAAGAAATGAGGCCTTTCCCACTTCCTTGTTTAACAGGACTTCGGCAGAGAAAGGAACAACAACAGAAGTCCTATTATGTATTATTATGGCATTAAACATTAAACCTGTAACCAAAAGCCGGTTGGCAAAATACAAGTCAGAAATGCATCCGGAAGAAAAAATGAAAATTTTGCTTTTTGAAACAGACGATGACTTCACTTCTTTCTGTCTGAAACCAGATTATGTCATCCTGTCTTCGGAGGATGGCGGTGTGTGTTCTGATATCGAATTCACCGATGAATACCTTAAAGCAGTAGAAACTGGCGTGAAATTCTGCATCAAAGCTGAAACTTCAACTATTCGCAACCGCGGTGTTGTCCAAAAGGGAGTTTCATCAAAACGTGTGGAAAATGTCATCGGTGAATGGGAAGATGAATTCATTAAGGCTTTGTATCCAAAAGCAGAATTAATTGATTACGGGAAAGAAAAAACTATTCGTTGACAGGGATATACTTTTGCACCAGCCAGCGAAATCTGCAGAAAATTCAAGACGAAACTATGAATACTGAAAAACATTCCAATGCTGTCATCACCCTCCTTGACGGCAGCACACTACCCTGCTACCCCAAACCTATGCAGGCAGCACCGATAGACAACAGCATGAAGCTCGACACAACAGGACAGTATCTGACCATCGGTCGCAGGCATAGGCGTCCCCGTGTGCAGGAACCCTCGCCGGAAACCGTGCGTGCCGAGAAATTCTTCACCGACCACGCCTTCTTCTTCCTCAAACACCATGAACAAATCCTTGACGACAGTCGCATGTTCCTTGCTCCCGTAACCGCACAGAACAGCCTGGCCTACACTGGAACCAGCGGATTCCAATGTCCCACTTTGGGGGTGTACCTCCAGTGGTGGCTGACATATCCGCAATCGTCTGTCGGAAAATCATGGGAAGATGGCTGGTTGGTATATCGTATTTCAGGAAGCCCGCTGACAGGTGCAAACTGCTGCGGCATTGTCAACCATAAAGGGGAGTGCAAGGAAAGAAACATACAGCCGTTCCGTGAACTTTGTCAATCTTTTATGGAGATCAACACACTCTACGACAAAGCCAAGGAACTTTACGAGGCCTACACCTTGGAAAAAGTAGTGGAGTTGTTGCAAGCATAAGCACCGGCTTCTCCACCCTCACCTTCTTGCCAATGTACAATTTACAATTAACAATGTACAATTAGTTTGCTACGAGACCAACTGTACATTATACATTGAACATTGTACATTGTTTCTGGTGCGGGAAATGAAACGGTTGGTGGAGGAGAGGTAACATATTTTTTGCGGAATGTGGTAAAAAAAATGAGATTCCGCAAAAAATTTTATATCTTTGCCGCGTATTTAAGATTTACTGATTATGTTGATTGGTAGGAAATTAGAACATGATATTTTGTACAATACAATCTCGTCTGACCTGTCTGAATTCGTGGCGGTTTATGGTCGAAGAAGAGTGGGCAAAACTTTCTTGGTGCGGGAAACTTTTGATTATAAATTCACATTTCAACACAGCGGCATGGCCAATACTTCAACAAGAGGACAATTGGATGCCTTCAAACGCTCGCTTAATGATTATGGCAACGAGAATTGTCCTGTTTTGAATAGCTGGATGGATGCATTTGACGAGTTAAAGAAACTAATCAAGGTTTCCCGAAGAAAGAAAAAGGTGGTTTTTATAGATGAAATTTCTTGGTTAGACACGCCAAAATCCAATTTTCTGCCTGCTTTGGAGCATTTTTGGAATAATTGGGCGTCAGCCCGCAAGGATATTGTTCTCATCATTTGCGCTTCCGCCACTTCCTGGATTATCAAAAAAGTGCTGCGGAATCGGGGGGGATTACACAACAGGGTGACTCGGAGAATCTCGCTATCCCCATTTACTTTGCATGAATGTGAATTGTATGTGCAAAGCCGCCATCTTCGGTTCAGCAGACGACAAATCTCCACGTTATATATGGTGATGGGCGGAGTCGCTTTCTACTGGAGTTTGCTTGAAAAAGGCATGTCTGATGCCCAAAATATTGACAATCTTTTTTTTCAAGACCATGCACCTTTGAAAAACGAATTTTACGAACTGTATGACTCTCTTTTCAAAACGCCACAGCCCTATATTGACATCGTGACCGCTTTGGGAACACAATGCCGTGGTCTTACCAGACAAAACTTGTTGAAATCAATCAACGTGGATGACAACGGTGCTTTCAGCAGACAGTTGGAGGAATTGGAACAATGCGGTTTCATAAGGAAATACACCTCTTTCGGGAAAAAGAAAAAAGACACTCTTTATCAGCTTATTGACAACTTCACGCTCTTCCATTTCAAATTCATGTCTGAAAACACCAACCACGATGTAGCTTTTTGGACACATTCTCTCTCTTCCCAAATGCAACGCACTTGGTGCGGTCTTGCCTTTGAAAGGCTTTGTATGCTACATGTCCCGCAGATCAAACATCGACTTGGTATCGAGGGTGTTGCCACCAACTGCTTTTCATGGTACCTTCCTGCAACAGAAGAAACTTCTGGTGCACAAATTGACTTGCTGATTGACAGAAGTGATCAAGTCATCAACCTGTGTGAGATGAAGTGGTCTCAGGGTGAATACGTGCTCAATCATTCTGAAATTCAAAAACTTAATAACAGGTTGAATGCGTTTGCTCAATCAACAAAAACCCGCAAAGCCATTCACATCACCATGATTACCCCATACGGCCTTCAGCAAAACCAATACGCAAACGACATATCCGTGCAATTGACAATGGACCATCTCTTTGAGCCTTAAACGCCGGCTTCTCCATCAGCACCTTCTTGCCAATGTACAATTTACAATGTACAATTAATAGGTCTTGGGGCTAATTGTACATTGTACATTATTCATTGTACATTGTTTCTGGTACGGGAGATGAAGCGGTTAGTGGAGAAAAAAGAAAAAGACCGCTTAACGGTCTTTTTCTTTTAACAAATAGGTATCAATAATCTCTTTTAATTGTTCTTTTGGTAGCAAGCCTAAAGTTCTCACTGGCTTTTTATTCGGCACGAGAAATAGCATGGTCGGTATAGAGTTTATCTTCAATGTATAGGCTAAATCCCTATTTTCATCGGTATTGATTTTCACAATCTTTATTTTCCCCATATACTCTTCATTCAATTCTTGCAGAATGGGAGCCAGCCGCTTGCATGGCCCACACCAGTCGGCATAACAATCCACAATAACAGGCACTTTCCCTTTATAGACTGCCGTTGAATCCTTGTAGTTGTAATATTGTTTTGCAAACTCTTCCTGCGAAATTTTAACAATTTCAAGTTTCTCTTTAGATGTTTTTTTGTTGTTAGATACCGTAGTAGTGCTCTTTGAATCAGAAGAGGTAGCTACATTTTGTGCAAAAAGAGAAAGACACAAGAATATCACTGCAAAAAAAAGAACAATTTTTCTCATAAAGTTATTGTTTCAGACCTACGGTCTTGTTAAATACCAACTTATTGGGCGTGGAGTCCCTGTCGATGCAAAAATAACCAATTCTTTCAAATTGATAATGTTTTTCTGCATTTTCCAAAGTAAGGCTCTCCTCTATCCAACCATCTTGAATTGTCAATGAATGAGGATTCAGATGATCGAGGAAAGTTTGTCCCTCTTCGCAATCGTCAGGATCAGGCACATTAAACAAACGTTCAAACAAGCGCACTTCCGCCTTTTTAGCATGAGCTGTAGAGAGCCAATGAATGGTGGCTTTCACTTTCCGATTGCTGGCTGCCAACCCGCTGCGCGTTTCGGGATCATACGTAGCATGAATGGCTACAATATTTCCGTCGGCATCTTTATCCACATGCGTACATTTGATAATATAGGCATATTTCAAACGCACTTCCCCCCCTACAGTCAAACGATAGAATTTTTTATCAGCAACTTCACGAAAATCAGCCCGTTCAATCCATAGTTCTTTACTGAAAGGCACATTGCGGGTTCCTGCTTCAGGGTTTTCCGGGTTATTGATAGCAGTAAGCATTTCTTCCTGATTATCAGGATAATTGTCAATAATCAACTTCACAGGATCCAAAACAGCCATCGTACGGGTAGCCACCTTGTTCAAATCCTCACGGGCACAAAATTCGAGCAATGAAACATCAATAATATTATCCCGTTTGGCAATACCCACTGTTTCGGCAAAATTGCGAACAGATTGCGGAGTATAGCCACGACGGCGCAAACCACAAATAGTGGGCATTCGTGGGTCATCCCATCCCATCACATGCTTCTCTTGTACCAGTTTCATGAGTTTTCGTTTGCTCATAATGGTATAATTGAGATTCAAGCGTGCAAATTCAATCTGTTGCGGGTGGTGGATTTTCAAAGCTTCGCAAAACCAATCGTAGAGCGGACGATGGATTTCAAATTCCAAAGTACAAATCGAATGGGTAATCCCTTCAATAGAGTCGCTCTGTCCGTGGGCATAATCGTACATAGGATAGATGCACCATTTATTGCCCGTGCGGTGATGATCCGTATGCAAAATCCTGTACATAATCGGGTCGCGCATGTGCATATTAGGAGAAGACATTCCGATTTTGGCACGCAATACTCTGCTGCCGTCGGGGAATTCCCCTGCTTTCATTCTGCGAAAGAGGTCCAAATTTTCTTCGGGGGTACGATTTCTATAAGGACTCTCCACTCCAGGTTTGGTAGGGACTCCCCTACCCGCACTGATTTCTTCTTGTGTTTGGTCATCAACGTATGCCAAACCCTCTTGAATCATCTGCTCAGCCCACAAATATAACTGATCGAAATAGTCGGATGCGTAATGTTCTTCCGCCCATTGAAATCCCAACCACTGGATATCTTCTTTGATAGAATCCACATATTCTACATCTTCTTTTACCGGATTGGTATCATCAAAACGCAGATTGCACAATCCATTATATTTTTTGGCTAATCCAAAGTTGAGACAGATAGATTTAGCATGTCCAATATGCAAATATCCATTGGGTTCTGGGGGAAAACGTGTATGAACTTTAGATCCATTTTTCCCATTTGCCAAATCTTTTTCAATGATTTCTTCAATAAAATTCATAATACGCCAATATTTAGAATGATAACCTTTGATTCATTAAGAAAAGAAAAATTAAGCCATTCCGCCGCCTCCAATGATAGGAATTTCGTTGGGATGGTCGTTTATTTTGCCATTTTTTTCTTCAAATTTGCGAACATTATCAGCCAATGCCCCCAATAATCTTTTTGCATTTTGAGGTGTCAAGATAATGCGTGAACGCACATTTCCTTTAGGCAGGCCGGGGAGCATCGCCACAAAGTCAAGGATAAACTCATTATCGGAATGGGTAATGATTGCCAGATTTGCATAAGTCCCTTGGGCAACTTCTTCATTTAAATTAATATCTATTTTTTGTTGTTCCATAATCTTTCATTTTAAGGATAAAAATATGAAAAAAAGAGATTAGCGAGTGGCTAATCTCTTTCACTATGTTTTAGTTTTTTGAAGCCATCAGATTTTCGTACTCTTCCATTGAGCTAACCTCAATCCCTTGGTACTTCTTCAAGCCTGTACCGGCGGGTATGAGATGCCCCACGATAACATTTTCCTTCAAGCCGAGCAAGTGGTCGGATTGAGCGTTACAAGCGGCGTTGGTAAGTACTTTCGTAGTCTCTTGGAAAGAGGCGGCGGAAATAAAGCTTCTGATTTGCAATGATGCACGGGTAATACCTTGAAGTATCGGCTTACCTGTGGCAGGATGTGCATCCCTTACCTCCACCAACTTCATATCGCGACGTTTCAACAAAGAGTTTTCATCACGCAATTGTTTTGGGGTAACGATTTGACCTTTGATGAAGTTTTCGGAATCGCCCTCGTCAGTAACCACTTTCATTTCCCAAATGGCATCATTTTCTTCTTGGAAATCAACTTTATTGATCAATTCACCTTGCAAGAACTTGGTATCACCCGGGTCTTCAATTTCCATCTTACGCATCATTTGGCGGACGATCACTTCAAAGTGTTTGTCATTAATTTTTACACCTTGCAAACGATAAACTTCTTGAATTTCGTTTACGATATACTCCTGAACTTTCATCGCTCCCTTGATATTCAAGATGTCAGATGGGGTCAAGGCTCCTTCTGAAAGCGGAGTACCTGCTTTCACGTAATCGTTTTCTTGTGCCAAGATTTGTTTAGAAGCAGGAATGAGGTAACTCTTAACTTCACCCGTACGGGAAGTTACTTTCACCTCACGGTTACCACGTTTCAATTTCTTTTCAAAAGAAACCACACCGTCGATTTCAGAAACGATAGCAGGATCAGAAGGATTACGTGCTTCAAAGAGTTCCGTTACACGAGGAAGACCTCCTGTGATATCGCCTGACTTACCAAACGAACGAGGTATTTTAGCCAAAATGCTACCACTTTCAATTTTATCACCCACTTCTACTGCCAAACGTGCACCTACCGGCATATCGAATGTTTTGATGACATTGCCTTCTTTATCAGTAACCAAAATGGTAGGTGTT
>JAEEUY010000057.1 GCA_016290715.1 Bacteroidales bacterium | reverse complement strand
GGCTGATGGGGCTCACCTACTCAGGACATTCAGCCGACTATACAAAAACATGGTCCATCAGTGCCATGTACAAAATCATTCCCAATACCATCAGTAAAGATCAGGTATTCGCCCTTTGGAATCCCCTTGCCCAGCAGCACGAATTATACCCTAATACTCAAAAAAAGGATATTCATAATTTCCAAATCACAGGAGTATGGAGTATTGAATTTGCCCACGGCTGGTGCACCTTTTCAGGATTTGTGGATTTCTGGCGCGAATCACGCTGGTTTCAAATCCCACAGATAGAAGCAGGAACATCTCAATTCACTTCTGGCACAGAATACATTTTTCTTTCCGAACCACAGTTTTGGGTAAACTTTAATCAGATTAAAGGGTGGGAAAAAATCAATTTGAGTTTGGGTACCGAAATTGAGTTATCGAATAATTTTGTTGCCAAAGGTTTCTATTGTATTCCAACAATTGCCTTAAAATGGGATTTTTCAAAATAAAAAGATGATCAAGCAACGAAGAAACGGGGAGAAAACAGAAGTATTTGACATTATCAGAAAAAAATGGGTCCTTCTTACCGAAGAGGAAAAGGTAAGACAGTGGCTCATTCATCGGCTTGTTGAAGAGAAAAAGATTCCCGAATCACACATTTCTGTGGAACGCAAAATTACGGTAGGCAATATGACCAAACGTTACGATTTAGTTATATATAATAATGTAGGGACTATTGAAATGGTGATTGAGTGTAAAGCCCCCACCATTTCCCTCACCCAAGAAGTCATCTCACAAGTAGGGAATTACAACAAAACGCTACAAGCTCCTATTATTGGCGTATGTAATGGGAAAGAACAACTATTTTTCAATATTCATTTTCAAACAGGAGCGATACAATTTCTTCACAATTTTTCTATTTAATCGGATTTTTTCCCAAAATGAGGGAAACGAGAAATCGAAATGTTAAAAAAACTAAATTTTTTTAGTTAAAATAAATATAAATTGTAAAAAATAAAATATTGAATATCAATTTTTTATAAAAATAAAGATTAAAAAAGACAAGATAAAATTAAAGATAAGTAAAAATATACTATCTTTGCACGTTAATTTTAAAACTAAAAATTATGGCAGAAGTAATTGATGAAGTAAAAGAAATTATCGCTGAAAAACTTAGCGTTGACAAAGAAGAAATCACATTAGATAAAAGTTTCACCAATGATTTGGGTGCTGATTCGTTAGATACCGTTGAATTAATCATGGAATTTGAAAAGAGATTTGACATCACTATTCCAGATGAAGTGTCTGAGACCATCCAAACCGTTGGAGACGCAGTTGAATATATTAAGAAAAACTGCAATAAATAAGAGTAGTCTCTTACTTTTCATTCAATGGAATTAAAAAGAGTAGTAATCACAGGATTAGGCGCATTAACTCCCATTGGTAATAATGCGCCTGATTTTTGGGATGCGCTTCTTAAAGGGAAGAACGGGGTAGGACTTATTACGCATTTTGATGCTTCTGAATACAAAACCAAATTTGCGTGTGAGCTAAAAGATTTTGACATAACCAAATATCTTGATTCGAAAGAAGTTCACCGTCTTGACAGATGCAGTCAACATGCTTATATTGCTGCCAAAGAAGCCCTTGCAGATTCCCAAATAGATTTAACCACTGCCAACAAAGACCGTATCGGCATCATCATGGGTACGGGCATTGGTGGGATTACTACCGCAGCGGAAGGCATTATTGATTTTGCGCAAAACAATTTAGTTCCCCATTTCAATCCATTTTTCATTTTAAAGGCGTTGAGCAACATGGTATCAGGCAATCTGTCCATAATGTTTGATTTACGTGGGCCCAACTACACAACCTCGGCGGCATGTGCTTCAGCAGCGGTGGCGATTGCCGATGCTTATCATTACATACAGTTGGGCAAAGTGGATGTGATGCTTTCGGGCGGTACCGAAGCCGGCATCTGCGAATTGGGGATTGGCGGATTCAACGCTATGCGGGCATTATCCACACGCAACGATGATTATCTTACCGCTTCCCGTCCCTTTTCAATCGGACGCGACGGATTTGTCATGGGAGAAGGCGCAGGGGCACTCATTTTAGAGGAATATGAACACGCCAAAGCAAGAAACGCACATATTTATGCGGAAATTGCAGGTATTGGCATTTCCTCTGATGCATACCACATTACTGCTCCGCATCCTGACGGTCGTGGGGCCATTACTGCTATGCAAAATGCGTTAGATGATGCTCACATACCCCCCAATATGGTTGACCACATCAATACGCACGGCACGTCCACCCAACAAGGAGATGTTACAGAATGTAAAGCCATTGCAGAAGTGTTCGGAGCACACACGCAAGAAATGCTTTTCAACTCCACAAAATCCATGACCGGTCATCTATTGGGTGCCGCCGCCGCCATTGAAAGTATCGCCTGTATATTCGCCATTAATCACGGTATCGTTCCGCCTACAATCAATATGGTTGAAAAAGATCCAGCCATCCCTGACTGGAATTTCTGTTCCAATCAGGCCGTCAAGAAAGACATCCAATTCGCTTTAAATAATTCCTTCGGATTTGGTGGACACAACATTTCCATCTTATTTAAGAAAATTTAAAATCATATAGAAATTGTTACTTTTTCCCGTATCTTCTCACGACCGCACAGTGAAGAAGTATCTTAAAGATATTTTAGGTATTCGTCCTGGCAATTTAACCCTTTACAACATTGCCCTCACTCACCGTTCCGCTTCCGATTCCCTTCTGGGAATGCGCATCAACAACGAGCGATTGGAGTACTTGGGGGATGCTGTTCTGGATACGATTATGGCTGAATACCTTTTCAAGAAATATCCCATGAAAGCGGAAGGCGAACTCACCGTAATGCGCTCCAAATTAGTCAATCGCGAACAATTAGGCAAACTTTCCCGCAAATTGCATCTTGACCAAATCATCAACATCAAAACTTCCGCCAATACCAAATATGTCGGTGGTAATGCCTTGGAAGCCTTAGCTGGTGCTCTGTTTCTCGACAAAGGCTACGAGAAATCAAAAGACATTCTCTTAAAAAGAGTATTTCTCGCCCATATTGATTTCGATGCCGTAACAACCGAAGAATTTAATTTTAAAAGCAAAATCATCAACTGGGGACAGCGCAATCACAAAAAAATCACATTCAACCATACAGAAATTAATAATAAGAAAGAAAAATTGTTTAAAGTCTCTTTACTCATTGACGAAAAAGAGGTTACCAATGCGCTGGATTACACCATCAAAAAAGCAGAAAGAACCGCTGCACAACGCGCTTGCGAAAGTTTAAATATTGAATAAATGACTGTTTTTTTATTCTAAAAAAAACTAATTAACATACTATAAATCAATATTATAAATAAGAACATCAAGACAAATAAAAAAAACTTTTGTATTACTTTGGGTTGTTTAAAAAAAAGTTGTATTTTTGCAGCCTTAATTTTTAGAAAATAAAAAAATCAAAATAAGATGAAAAGAACATTCCAACCGTCGAATAGAAGACGCAAGAACAAACATGGTTTCAGAGAAAGAATGAGCACGGCTAATGGTCGTAGAGTATTAGCTGCTCGTCGTGCAAAAGGCAGAAAAAAATTAACTGTTTCTGACGAAAGCATGGGAAGAAAATAATTCGCATAATTTCTTGTGAGTTAAAAAAGGAAAGCAAAATTGCTTTCTTTTTTTTTGTATTTTCGCCATCGCAAATTCAAATCATAAATGAAACGTTTTCTTGCAGCTTGCATATTTATTTGTTACTATTTTTCAATTAGTTACGCACAAAATTCCACCATTGATGAAATCATTGCCATCATTGGAAAAGAGATTATTATGAAGTCGGACTTGGAGAAAGAGTTCGCTTTGTACGCATCCCAATACAACACCATGGATAATATTGAAGAGACCAAGTGTGGAATTTTTGAGCATTTGGTACGCCAGAAACTTTATATTCATCAAGCGGATTTAGACAGTATTGTCTTTACCGATGCGGAAGTGGATGCGCGAGTAAACTATCAAATCAACTATTGGTTGGCCCAAGTGGGTGGGAATACCAAAATGATTGAAGAAGCTTATAAAAAGAGTATGGAAGAAATCAAGAAAGACATGCGTGAAATTGTTCATACTCAAATGATTTCAGATCGCATTCAGCAAGATATCACCAGCGATATCACCATTACGCCTTCCGAAGTGAAACGTTTTTTCGACAAAATCCCTTACGATAGCCTGCCTACCGTAGAACCCTCATACGAATTTGGGCACATTGTAAAGATGCCTCCGATCAATGAAGAGGAGATTGCCTCCATCAAGGCACGCTTGAACGAATATCGCGAGCGCGTGCTCCGTGGGGAGAAATTCTCTATGCTGGCACGCCTCTACTCCGACGACCCGGGCTCTGCCTCTAAAGGCGGCGAATTAGGTTTTGTTGAACGCGGCACCCTTTATCCCGAATTTGAAGCAGTGGCCTTCAACCTTAAATCAGGAGAAATATCACAAGTGGTGCAAACCAAAGCCGGCTACCATATTATCCAAATGATTGAACGCAAAGGTGAAAAAATCAATGTAGCCCATATTCTTCTCCAACCCAAACCATCTGTCGATGAGCAAGTGAAAGCCATCGAATGGTTGGATAGTGTCCGCAATGTTATCCTTACCCAGAAGATGGATTTTACCAAAGCAGCGAAAGAATTTTCCGACGACATGAATAAAAACAGCGGAGGCTGGGTGGTTAACCCCTACAACAACTCCACCAAATTTGAAAAAGAGTCTATCGAACCCGCTACCTTTTCCACCATCAACAAATTAATACCCGGAGAGTACTCCCAACCCATGGCTTATGTAAATGAAGATGGGAAAATGGCTTACCGTATTCTCTACCTCAAGAGCAAGGTGGCAGCCCATAAACCCAACTTGCGCGAAGATTACGATTTAATCAAAAACGCAGCCCTCGAAGAGAAAAAACAAAATATGGTTAATCAGTGGCTGATCAATAAAGTTCAGACCACCAACATAAAAATCAACGAACAATACAGAAATTGTCCTTTTGTTAAAGAATGGAATATTCCAGAATAAAATAAAAACTATGCCAGATTTAAACTTTAATAACGATGTTGAAGCCATTGAAGCATTTGTAGCTAAATATGGCGAATTGAGAAAAGAAATTGCCAAAGTTATCGTAGGTCAGGATGAAATCATCAAAAATATTCTAATGGTGATGTTTAGCCGCAGCCATGCTCTCTTAATCGGAGTGCCAGGATTGGCCAAGACATTGATGATTACCACTATCGCCAAAACTATTAATCTCACATACAATCGTATTCAATTCACCCCTGACTTGATGCCATCCGACATCATGGGGACCGAAATTCTTGATGAAAACAAAAAATTCAAATTCGTTAAAGGTCCTGTTTTTGCAAATATCGTTTTGGCCGATGAGATCAACCGTACTCCCCCAAAAACACAATCCGCCCTATTGGAGGCCATGCAAGAACGCTCCGTCAGCATGAACGGCGTTACCTACCAACTTCCCGACCCATTTTTTGTTTTGGCAACCCAAAACCCTATCGAACAAGAAGGAACCTACCCTCTTCCTGAAGCACAACAAGACCGTTTCATGTTCAACATATCCCTTGATTACCCCACTTTTGACGATGAAGTGAATGTGGTAAAATCAACCATCCATGGAAAAATGGTTGAACCCAATCCTATTCTCACAATGGAGGAAATCTTATTCTACCAAAACCTGCTTCAAAAAATCCCCATCTCCGACAATGTGTATGAATATGCGGTGAAATTGGCCACAATGACCCGACCCAATACCGAGTTGGCACACCCGTGGGCAAACGACTATCTGGCATGGGGCGCCGGTCCGCGTGCTTCCCAATTTTTAATCATAGGGGCAAGAACCCATGCCGTCATCAATGGCAAATACTCTCCTGACATTGAAGATGTCAGAGCCGTTGCGCCCAATATTCTCCGCCATAGAATCATCAAAAATTATAAAGCGGAAGCAGAAGGCATTAGCATCGATGATATTATTCAAAAATTAATGTACGCTTAATATGCTGTTCAAAAATGTAATGGCCGATGAAGCCTTAAAAAGGCAATTGGTTTCTTTAGTAGATGAAAACAGAATCAGTCATGCGCAACTTTTTTTAGGGAAAGAGGGAACTCATGGTTTTGCTTTGGCCATTGCTTACGCCCAATACCTATGCTGCGAAGACCGCCACGACGGCGACTCCTGCGGCAAATGTCATTCCTGCGTCATGTTCGAAAAATTGCAGCACCCTGATTTACACCTGATTTTCCCTAACTGCACTACCAAAGGAGTAGATAAAGATCCTGATTCGAAAAAATTGGCCAATGTTTTCAGAAACTTCGTTTTTAACCGAAACTACCACATTGACTTTAATAGCTGGGGAAAAGAATTGGACAGCAAGAACAAAGAAATAAGCATTAATATCCGCGATTGCGCCAATATTATCCAACAAAACAGTATCCGTGCACACGAAAATGGGTACAAAATTTACATTTTGTGGATGGCGGAAAAACTTCATCACACCGCAGCTCCCAAGTTGCTGAAAACTTTAGAAGAACCTGAGAACAAAACGCTTTTTATTCTCCTTGCCGAAAGCAGCGACCACATCCTTCCCACTATTCTTTCCCGTACTCAATTAGTTAAGATTCCACCCATTTCTGATACAATCATCAAAGAACATTTGATGGTGGATAAGAATATTCCTGAAGATATCGCCACTGACATTGCCACCATTGCGGAAGGAAATTATGTAAAAGCGCTTTCCTTAAGCGAAGAAAATAACGAAATCCATCACCTGCTTACAGAATACAATATCTTTCTACGAAGCATTACTTCATACGCACAAAATCTTGATTTGAAACAAGTTAACTATTTACAAACTCAAGATTATATCTTAAACATCAAAAAAGACGGAAAAGAAGCGTGCAAACAATTTTTGAGATATATGCTTCGAATGTTTCGCAACGAATTGCTTTTAAACCTGCAAGTCAAAGAGTTAGTAAAAGCCACCAAAGAAGAGTACGACTGTTTGGACACCTATAAGTCGTTTTTCACACTCAAGAATGCCCAACCTCTGTTGCAAGATTGCAGTCAGGCGCTATACCATATTGAACGGAATTGCAATTTTTCTATCGTAATAACCGATTTATACTTTAAAATTGCCCAACATTTCATAAAACGATAAACTACATGCCCAAATTTCCTATCAGGGTTTATATTGGAACCCAATATAAAACGATAGCCAACGCAGGAGCTTTTCGCTGGCTTTGTTCTGCTTACAAATATATCCAAGCCGCCGGCGGCATCGTAATCAACGAACAAGATGAAGTTTTGATGATTCTACGAAATGGAAAATGGGACTTCGCCAAAGGCAAAGTGGAAGAAGGAGAAGCCCTAACCGATGCGGCTCTAAGAGAAGTGCAGGAAGAGACAGGTATCTCTGCCCAAATTGCAAACGACTCCCCCTACTCCACTTTCCATTGTTACGACACGTATGGTGAAAATATGATCAAAGAAACCTTTTGGTTTCTGATGTCTGCCAACAGTGAACAACCTTTAACCCCTCAAAAAGAAGAAAATATAGAAAAGGTGGAATGGGTGCCTGTGCACAAAGTAGGCGAATTATTACAAGACTCCTATGGCACCCTTAATGAGGTATGGCAACACTACGCTCAAATATTATAAGAATTACCCATATCCAAATAAATATATGAAAATCAAGTATTTAATATTATCACTATTTCTCATCTCTTCTTATGTGCTACTACATGCCCAAGAAGAGCATCTGATTGGTGCCAACTGTACCTCCATTATGGTGGGCAAAAAAGCGAGTGCCGATGGATCGGTTATCACCTCTCACACCTGCGACAGCAAATATCGCACATGGATTACGATGGAACCGGCGGCCGACCACGAAGCGGGAACCATGCACAAAGTGTATAAGGGAACCATGCACACCGAATCTCCTAAAAGTATGGAAAATGTTACCCTTGCCGGTGAGATACCAGAGGCAAGTCATACCTATGCCTACATGAATACGGCCTATCCCTGTATGAATGAGAAGCAGTTAGCCATCGGCGAAAGCACCTTTTCCGGTCCCGACACTTTGGTTAATGAGAACGGGATGTTCCTCATCGAAGAGTTGGAACGCATTGTATTACAACGATGTGATAATGCACGGGATGCCATTTTGCTAATTGGTGAATTAATCAAAAAATATGGTTACGGAGACGGCGGAGAGGGCCTGACTTTTGCGGATAAACATGAGGTTTGGCAAATGGAGATTTTAGGCGAAGGTCCCGATAAAATAGGGGGCGTATGGGCTGCCCAACGTGTACCCGACGACGAAGTAGCCGTTAGTTGCAACGTTCCCCGTATTGGCCAATTGCAAAAAAACAATCCTAATTACTTCCTTTGCTCTGATAATATTGAAAAAGTGGCCAAAAAGTATGGTCTATGGGATGGAAAAGAACCTTTCGTTTGGTACAAAGCATTCACTTCCGATTATGCCAAAGGAAAAAACTTTTTAGAACGTGAATGGTACATTTTCAATGAGTTAGCTCCTTCATTACATCTTTCATTAGAAGCAGACGAACTTCCTTTCTCCATCAAACCGGAACAAAAAGTGGGGGTTGAGAAGATTATGGAATTACTACGGGCCAATTACGAGGGCAGCATTTTGGATCAAACACAAAACCTGCTTTGTGAAGTGACCAAACGTGATGAAAATGGCGTACACTATACCGATACCGTAGTTTGTCCGAACGCCAATCCATGGATGACGGGAACGGAGCGAGCGTTGTATAACTACCTCAAACCCGGCACTGTAACTTTCTACCGCGGGGTCGCCATGTCATGGTGCTCCTACTCTACCATCATCCAATGCCGCAGTTGGCTTCCCGATGAAATCGGCGGTTTATGCTGGTTAGGAATAGAAAATCCTGGACAAAGTCCACGCATTCCGGTATATGCAGGCCAGACCCAAATGCCACAAGGTTTTGAAATTTGTGGGCACGCACGATACAACGAGAATGCGGTTCTATGGCAATACCGCAAAGCAAACAAACTTGCACAAGTACAATGGGGACGGACCAAAGAGTTGGTGTTAGGAAACATCAAGCGGTATGAAAACAAAGCCTTTGAAGAGTTGCCTGCTTTGGAAAAGAAGGCACAAACATTGCTGCAAAATGGGGATAAAGCCGGGGCACAACGCTTGCTAAACCAATATTGTAGCGATTTTGCCGGAGCTACGCGACAAACTTGGAAAGAGATGGAAAACAAATTCTGGGAGATGTTTTGGATTGGCTTTTAAATTGAACCCCATAAAAAAAAATCCCTGTTCATACGGACAGGGATTTTTTTTCAAATAACAGATTTTCTATTTTACCAAATTGTAAGTGTCGGTTGCAATAACAAGTTCCTCGTTAGTAGCTACTACCACAATTTTAACTTTGGAATCGGGAGTTGAGATAATGGCATCTTCGCCAATGATGGTCTTATTTTTCTCTTTATCCAACTTCGCACCCAAGAACTCCAAGCCTTCGCAAATAGGTTCTCTTTGGAAGAAGGCATTTTCGCCAATACCACCCGTAAAGAGAATCACATCAACACCACCCATGGCAGCGGCATACGCACCGATATATTTTTTCACACGATAGGAGAACATGTCGAAAGCGTACGTTGAGCGTTTGTCGCCAGCCTCTTTACCAGCTCTAATATCACGCATGTCAACGCCTTTTCCGGATACGCCCTTCAAACCGCACTCCTTATTGATGAAAGTAGTGATTTGCTTGAAATCCATTTTTTCTTTTTCCGCAATATGGATCAAAGCACCTATATCCAAATCACCGCAGCGCGTACCCATCACCAAACCTTCAACCGGAGTAAAGCCCATGGAAGTATCCACTGATTGCCCGTTCTTAATGGCACAAATAGATGCCCCACTACCCAAATGACAACTAATAATCTTGGATTTGTTATAGTCAACGCCTGCCAATTCAGCCGCACGTGGACCTACAAACTTATGGCTGGTGCCATGGAATCCATAGCGACGAATTCTATCCTCTTCATAATATTTATATGGAATCGCATACAAATAAGCATGAGCGGGCATTGTTTGATGGAAAGAAGTATCAAAAACGGCCACATGTTTCACATTCGGCAACAATTTCATCATGGAATTGATACCCACCAAACTTGCCGGATTATGCAACGGAGCAATCGCACATAATTTTTCAATCTCTTCAATGGCTTTGGCATCAATAATGCAACTCTTCGTGAAATATTCTCCACCATGAGCTACCCGGTGCCCTACCGCGCCAATTTCATTCAACGAACTGATTACACCCATTTTAGGATCAGTTAGTGCATCTAACACCAATTTAATACCAGCTGCATGATCTGGAATAGGGGTTTGGGTATAATACTTATCCTTACCCACTGGCTTGTGCGTAAATTCACCCATTTCCAAACCAATACGTTCTACCAAACCTTTGGCCTTTAATTCCGCATTGTTCGCCATATCAATCAATTGATATTTAATAGACGAACTTCCACAATTAATAACTAAAACTTTCATAATAGATATTTTAATATTTGAATTTATGTTCTAAAGAGTGGCAAAGATACAAAAATAAATGGATAATTCGTATTTTTGCTGGCAAATTCAATCCAATGAAATGCTTAACCGTTGTGGGGGCGCGTCCTCAATTTATTAAAGCCGCAGTTGTCAGTCGTACAATTAGTCAATATACTAATATTGAAGAAGTTATAGTACACACAGGGCAACATTTCGATAATTGCATGTCGAATATTTTTTTTCAAGAGATGTCAATTCCCATTCCCAGATATAATTTAGGAATCTGCAATTTGACACACGGGGCAATGACGGGACAAATGTTAGAAGAAATAGAAGACATATTGATGAAAGAGCAACCCGATGTGGTAATTGTATATGGAGACACCAATTCAACGTTGGCGGGAGCATTGGCTGCCAAGAAGTTGCATATTAAGGTGGCGCACGTGGAAGCAGGACTGCGTTCTTTTAACATGAACATGCCCGAAGAGATCAACCGCATTTTGGTTGATCGCATCAGCGATTGGCTTTTTTGTCCGACCAATACAGCGGTAAACAATCTGCACAATGAAGGCTTTGACCATTTTCCCTGCATGGTGCAACAGTGTGGAGATGTGATGTACGATGCAGCCATGTTTTATGCACCACATGCGCAGAAACCCGCCATGGAAATCCCTGAAAAGTTCATTCTTTGCACTATCCATCGCGCAGAAAATACTGATTCACAAGAAAATATAAAAAGCATCCTGCAAGGACTTGAAGAAATAGGAGCACAAATCCCGATAATCATCCCATTGCACCCACGCACAAAAAATATTTTACACCGTCTTCACTTCAACTTTGACCAATCCCCCATTCATTTCATTGATCCCGTTGGTTATTTTGAAATGATTTATCTATTGCAACATTGCGCTTTAGTGGTAACCGACAGTGGCGGAGTACAAAAAGAGGCATTTTTCTTCCAGAAAAACTGTGTTATTCTCCGCGAAGAGACCGAATGGGTAGAACTCGTGCAGCAGGGATACAATGCGATTGCCGGCACCAATCCCCAAAACATTGTACAGACGATTCAGGAATTTTTGGATAGAAAAATGGACTTTTCCATGCCGTTATATGGAGATGCACACGCCGGCGAGAAAATTGTCAAAACACTTCTTCAGGCTTGATTAGCCGTGTAGGGCCTCAACTTCGGCATTAATTCTGCTCACCAACCCCTGCAACACATTACCCGGACCAAATTCAACGAATTGCGTTGCCCCCGCCTTGATCATATTTTGCACCGACTGTGTCCAGCGCACAGGG
>JAEEUY010000056.1 GCA_016290715.1 Bacteroidales bacterium | reverse complement strand
TCCTATCAATCGATCTGGCCAGTCATTGGAGCAGAGAGCTACTTGTTTGCGCGGGGTGTATTCCAAACTGCCATGGGTGCCGAAATGGATGATGGCATCTGCTTTGAAAGCATAGCGAGCCCATAGATAGGAGGAAATGTAAGTGTGTGGCGGTGCTATGTCTGTGCCATGTACAATTTTGAAATCGTTTTCTCCAAGGCCTGCCATCGGTTGAGGCATGAGTACTACATTGCCAAATTGAAGTCGGGCGATGGCTAACCGTCCGTCAGCAGTTGTCATATAGTCTCCAGGAAAGTCGCCAAACTTTTGTTTGACTTCTTCATACATTTTTTGCCCCAATGCTTTTGAAATCCATCCTTCATATTGATTTTTGGTTATCAGTTCAGGATTCCCTTGTTGCATAAATTTATCGAAAGCGCCCTCTGCATAAGTGCCTAATATGGCTCCTTTTTGCTGGATCATTTTGGCTAATTCTTCAGGGGAGTCGGGAAGTCCTGTGACTTTGTAGCCGGAGGTTCGTAAACGAAGCAGCAGGGAATAGAGAGATGGCACCACTTCCATTCCGGAGGCAGTTAATGCATTTTGTCCGGGACCTTTATAGTAGTAGATGACCACGCGTTTGTTGGCGTTATCGGTTCTTTTTAAGGCTACATAACGGTTTATTGTTTCTACGAAGTCGGCTAATCGATCAGGCACAGCATACACTTCCTGTAATCCGTCTTTGTTGATACGGTGGGCGAATAAGGCGTATGGACGGATAGCTCCGTCAATTTCGGGAGTAACAATGCTTTGCGATAAGAATCCTCCGCTCATGCCTATCTTGTCTTCTTCCCAATTTTCTGTCAGTTGAGGAATGTAAATCGTAGTGAAAAGCGGAATGTTCTGTTGTGAGAGGTAGGCTACCACACCATCGCCCATGCGTCCGTGTGCCATGTTGATAATGGCTGATGGACTGATGGAGTCAGCCTGCCCACTCATAATAAAGTTATTAATGTCGCGGATAGGATATGCCATATTCCCCGTTTTTTCGAGCGCAGCAATTAGATCTGTGGGGTCTCCCATTTGTCCAGTAATGATGATACGGGGAAAAGATTTGTTGTAGAGGTTGTGTTTTTTCAAAAAGGCCTCATATTCTTTTACGGAATTAAATCCCAATGTTTCATCATCAGGATGTGAGGGATTGGCATGGTAGAACATATCCTGCGAGGCGGGGACCACAGTTTCAGGATTTTTGACAAATAAAATCTTTTTATCTACGTATTTGCGGATATAGTTGAGCATACTTCGGTAATTTTTTCGTGAACCATTGTGTAGATAGGTTGATAAGGTGTCTGCTGTTAGCGAATCTACTGAAACAATGTAATTGGATGGATTGGTTACTGCTGTTGAAAGTACGGCAGTATGCATGGCGGCCTCTTCTATTTGTTGCCTTTGTTCTTCTGTAATACGTAGCCCCATGGCATTTATCATTACCATATCGTATTTGCGTAGTTTGTGCAGCTCGTCAAGCTCTACTTCTTTGATTTGGATAAAACGACTATTGTTGCTTTTGGCTATCTCTCCTAAAGTCGTGATTTGGTAATTGATGAAAGCGATGCGGGTCGGAGCGGCTTTGTAATGCCAGAAAATGAGCAAAAATGTCAGAAGAACAGCAAAAATTCCTGATATTATAAAAATTTTCTTTTTTTTGTGAAGCAAGTGGAATATATTTTTTTTCATAAAATTATTTTTTGAAAAAGTTTTCTATATCAACAGAAGCACTGAGGGTAAAAGCAATACCTGTTGTAATAGGGGAATTGTTGTAGTAATAGTCAGGTACATAATTAAAGAGGTTGTCCAGTACAAAGTTCAAGTGTAATCCTTTTATGATATTCTGATTAAATCCGAATTTCCAAATAGTATAGGCAGGATATGTTATTTTTTTTGTCTCATTGAAGGAGGTTAGCGAAGTGTATTCGTCGCAGGTAACGCTTGACAATACGCGACCGGAGAGAAGAATGGAAAACCCGTATTTTTTCCATTCTTTGCCATAACTAATGCGGAAAGTGGCTGAATGTGGGCGGGTAGTTGAAATCTCAGGTTGCCCTTTGGGGATGAACTCTTTGGTAAAAACATAGGAGATGCGGGCAGAAAGGCCGAATTTCCAATTAGCGGAGGCATTGAAATCAATCCCTGTAACATGCAAGGGCTTCATGTTGGTGTATATCATTCCATTCATTTCCTCATTCCACGCAGTGGTAATACGATTTCTTACCCTATTGTAAAATCCCATGAGGGTTACATTGTAATTTCCATAAGAATATTCTCCCGTTAAATTCAGATTATGACTAACTTCTGGCTTTAAATCAGGATTCCCATAAATAAAAAAGATGTTAGCCATATCAAATTTCATGTATTGCTCTTTCAGGGTTGGAGAACGAAACCCATTGGCATACGAGGCTCGAATAGAAAATCTTTGGAATTTATACATCAAACTTAATTTGGGAGATACGTGATGGAGATTTTCGTTTGAAAAATAATCGTAACGAATGCCGGCAATAACATTGAATCTGCGTAGTGGATTCCAATCAAATTGGGCAAATGCATCCGCTGTATGTTGGTAATGGGCACCATTGTCAGCAAATTGATAACTCATCAGATAGTCGCGCATATAATCTCCGCCAATAGTCAAAATATGTTTATTGCGAAAAGTATGATTATAAACACTTCTGATAGAGTTCTGTACGTTGCTATAATCGCGAACATCATAGCCTTCTAATAGGGCATAGTCGCTCTTGTCGTATTGGTCAAATGTGTACGACAAAGTTATGTCGTCTTTAGCCGTTATATGGCATTCTCCTTTCAATCCGGCACTGAAGTCGCGGTAGCGTTCATGTGAGACTTCTTGAGAATAGCGTTCGCGGAAGAAGTAGCCTGCGCGAGCAGTGATTTTAAATATATCCTTATATGAATATGAGAATTTGTCTTTAATATCCAATGAATGAAAACCATATATTTTGTTGACATCGCCTCCATTTTTCAATTCAATAGGGTCATTGTGCACATATTGTGCAGAGAGCATATTATTGAAACCTTTTAAGTAGAAGCCCACTGAACAGCCATATCGTTGCTGGTTATGAGATCCATAGAGCGCATTCAGATTCACAGACCATGGCAGTTTTTTTTGTTGGGTGATGATATTTACTACTCCACCTACCGCATTAGACCCATAAAGCGAAGAAGCACTGCCTTTAACAATCTCAATATGGGATATGTCGTTCAGTGAAATTCGGCTGTAATCTATATTGTCAAGAGTCTCTCCAGCCAAACGTTCCCCGTCAATTAAGAATAGTACCGAGTTTCCCCCAAATCCTTGCATATTTAAAGAAATTTGCTGGTTCATAGAATAAGTGAATTCAATACCTGGCAATTCGGCTTGCATCAATTCTTGTACGTTCGACACATCTATTTGCCGTATTTCTTCTTGTGTGATAACACGAGTAACAATGGGGGCATCTTTCAAGAGTTTGGGGGTTCGGGTTCCTGTAACCACTATCATATCAAGGGTATGAGAATGGGATTGAAGAGTAAAATCAAAAGTCCCATTATGGGCTTTGGGTAATTTCTGGCATTGACTTTCATATCCTAATAGGGTAGCACACAAGTTATAATCTTCGTTAGGGTTGAGTGAGAGGGCGTAATTTCCTTTAGAATTGGTATAAGTTACTAATGCAGGATATTCTTGAACTGTAATAACGACATTCTCTAAAGGTAATCCACTTTGAGACAGCACAGTGCCCGTGATTGTGCATTGTGCTGTCAACAGATTAGGAGCAATTATAAAATTCCAGAATAGGATGAGGGAAATGGCAATAGCGTGTTTCATTAGTAAGGATATAGGTAATAGATAGTGATAAATCCTTTGACACTGGCAGGGTTCATATAATTTACAAAATGAAGCGCTGCCCGTTTCCCGTCAGACATTTTGAGAATGTAAATATGGTTTGAAAGGGTATAAATGGGGGGCATCGTACTCGTATTGAGATCCATCCATTGTGAGAGAATGGGATTTTTTGTGCTGGGGGCATACCGGATAATACCCTCCATCATGCCAGATACGTCCACCATTACAGAGTCGTTGATGTCCGGGGCAAACCCATTAAAGTTGATATTGCCGGCCGCCCATAAATCTTCTAAAGATGTGTATGCACTTTCTGCAACTGAGCCATTATGCGTTTTAGTATCATAGCGATGTAGTGCAAAATCCCATTCGAAGGGTTCTTCTTCTTCCAATAAAATATTGGTGGTGTCTATCTTTTTGTTTTTTAAATCGATATATGTCCATCTGTCGTATGCAGTGGCATCCACATAAATGATGCCGTAGTTCTCGCCATCACTGATTTTGATAAATCCATAGTCGTTTTGGGATACGTTTTCCCTCTCATCATAAATATTGTGGAATATGCCATCACAAGAGTTCAGCAAAGTAGAACTAAATAGAAAAAACAAAAAGAAGGTGCACTTGTTGTTCATGGAATATCAAATTAAAGATTTACGGTGGGGAGCAGTTTGCCATTATTATCGTTGGTTGTGAATACGCATATAATGTTCATCGGCATAGCTCCTGGTTTAATTGAGTAGTTGAGCGTTAACTTGCTGTCGGACACTGCTCCTGTGATTGTGCCAGTATAATTCCTATTGTCAACAGTTTGTTCAAAAGAAGTTTCAACGATAGTAAAGGTCTGGTGATCGGAAGTGGCTATAGGAATGTTAGGTATGATTAATGATGGGATGCTCATATTCCCTTCTCCTATGCTAGGGAGTATAATGTTTACAGCATTGTTGCCGGTTGGCTCCAAAGTAATGTTTGCAAGAGTGGGCTCACCTTGAGGTTCATTCATAATGCTCATTTCTATGTTCCCTTCATAAGTGTCGGCAACGTAATAGTCTGTAGGTGCAGTTCCACTGGTAAAGACAATGGATGTCCCTCCCATGACAGCTGGAACGTTGACAGTAACCCTTGCGTGTTTGTTCTCATCAACTGTACCGATGAGGGTGCAATCATAGGTTTGGCTTCCTCCTTGCATTCCATTTATAACGATGGACCCATTGCCTGAAAAAGAACAAGTTTTACCTGAAGAATTTATTTTCATATTGGTTACAGTGGTTGTTCCCCAATTGGTTGAATAAAGGGTGAGTTTAATGCTCTCCTCGTTCACCGACTCTATAACTACTTTTTCCTCATTCGTAAAGTAGTTGCTGAAAAACTGGCTGTTGGTGAGGGTATAGCCGATGTAAGTCCCTGAAAGATCAGTCGGCAATATTTCTTCTTTCTTGCAATTTGTGAATAAAGTTGTAAGTGCTATCAAAGCACATAAGATCGGTTTTAATGTTTTCATTTTTATGTATTTAAGTGAAAAAAATAATAGCAAATACTTATTTGCAAAAGTAATCATGCCCTATGGGAGGGATTATCCCTATAAAATGGGAAATATGTATTTGCCCTATCCTATAAAATGATTACACATGGGATGTGCTCTAATATCCAATGTGCCCCATTATTACTGAGGTGAAAAATTTGAGGAATTGGTATGAACTAATGATGTGTTTTATTCGCCACTTTTATTTGGTTTGTTGTTCCAGAGCTTGAATGATGGCTGTGGCTAACTGGTCGGGGCAACTGGTCGGGCCGCCGCTGCAGCTGATCCCTTTCAATTTGTGGATTACTTCATCGGAGGTAAGTCCTTCCACTAATTTGCTGATTCCTTGTAAATTTCCACTACATCCGCCATAAAATATGACGTTGTGGATGATATTATCGTTATCTATCTCAAATTCAATGAATTTTGAACAAGTTCCAGTGGTTTGATATTGGTATTTCATGCGGTTTCGCCTCCTAAAAATACATGAGTATATTGATTAGGGAATAGTTGATTGTTTAAGGTTGCAAAGTTACTAAAAATCCGCTGATTTTTAGAATCCATCTTCTTTTTATAGCCATATTATGAAATTGGAATACATATTTTTTGTATTTTTGCTTTCAGTTATGGAAAAAATAGCGTTAACTGGAGGTATCGGAACGGGTAAAACGTTCATTTCAAGGATTTTTATCAAACAAGGAATCCCTGTTTTTTATGCTGATGAAGAGGCTAAAAAATTATATAATCGCAAAGAGGTCATCGAAAAAATACGAAAAATCTTTGGGGATGATGTGTTTGTTGAAGAAAAATTAGACTTTGGTAAGTTGGCGCAATGTGTATTTCAAGATGAAGTGTTGCTTGCCAAACTAAATGCAATTATTCATCCCTTGGTAATGCAGGAGTTTGAACGATGGGCGATGCAGCAGAATTGTGATAAAGTGATGATGGAATCGGCACTCATTTATGAAGCTGATTTGCAAAACTATTTTGACAAGGTAATAGTTGTAAATGCTTCTGTTCCAGTGCGTATTGCCCGTATCAAAAGAAGAAATCCGCAAATGAGTGAAGCGGAAATTATGGAGCGTATTCATCGACAGATAGGTCAGGAGCAGAAGTGCTTGTGGGCAGATGAAGTGATAGAACATGATGAGGATTGGTGATTTTGTGAGAATTCGGGAAAAAACAGTAACTTTGCAACTTCTTATTACATTATTATTATGGCTATAAAATACATTTTTGTGATGGGCGGCGTTGTTTCCGGTTTAGGCAAGGGAATCACCGCAGCATCTTTAGGCAGATTGTTGAAATCCAGGGGTTTAAAAGTAACAATGCAAAAACTTGACCCCTACTTGAATGTGGATCCGGGAACCATGAATCCATACCAGCATGGGGAGGTGTTTGTTACTGACGACGGCGGGGAAACCGACTTGGATATTGGTCATTATGAGCGTTTCATTGACGAAAATCTGAATAAGCATTGCAATGTAACTGCAGGAAAAGTTTATTACACGGTCATTAATAATGAACGGAATGGCGTATATGCGGGTTCTACGATTCAGATGATTCCGCACATTACCAACATGATTAAAGAAAAAATCAGGTTGAATGCCACTACCAACAAGGTGGATGTGGCTATCGTGGAAATTGGTGGAACGGTGGGAGACTATGAAAGTTTACCGTTTTTGGAAGCTATTCGTCAATTTACGGTAGAAGAGGGATACAATAATTGTATGTTTATCCATGTTGCCTTGCTGCCGTCCATTACGCCCAGCAATGAGATTAAAACCAAGCCGGTGCAGCATAGTGTGCGGGAATTGCTCGGTTTGGGGATACAACCCGATATTCTTGTTTGTCGCTGCGACCGCGCTATCGGTAAAGAGTTGAAAGAGAAATTGTCGCTATTTTGTAATGTCCGTGTAGAAAATATTATTGAGAATCTGGATATGCCGTCACTTTATGAAATCCCGTTGGCTTTGGAAGAGGAGGGGTTGGCAGAACGCGTGATAGAACGTCTGCATTTGCGCTGCAAAGAGAAGGATTTGAACGATTGGCAACAAATGGTGAATAAGAGCAAGAATTTGAAATCCAAAGTGGAGATTGCCTTGGTTGGGAAGTATATTGAGTTGCATGATGCCTATTTGAGTGTGGTGGAAGCATTGAAACATGCGGCTATCTTTAACCAGACGGAATTGCATATAAAATGGGTTGATGCAGAAGAACTTACGGAAAAAAGCGTGGGGGTAATGCTGAAAAATGCAAATGGGATTATTATTCCCGGCGGCTTCGGTTCCCGCGGCATTGAAGGGAAAATTACGGCTGCCCGTTATGCACGCGAAAATAATATCCCCTACTTAGGACTCTGCTTGGGAATGCAAATCGCTATTATTGAATTCGCCCGAAATGTGGCTCATCTGAAAAACGCAAATAGTAAAGAGATTGACCCTGCAACTCCTTATCCGGTAATTGATTTTCTTCCCGGCCAAAATGAGTATAGTATGTTGGGCGGTTCGTTGCGTTTGGGAAAATATCCGTGTAAGTTAAAGCCTGGAACAAAAGCGTTTGCCGCTTATCAGTGTGCTGAAATAAGTGAGCGCCACCGTCATCGTTATGAAGTAAATAACGATTATAAGGAAGTATTGGTCAAAAATGGAATGATTATCTCCGGAACTTCACCTAACGAAAGTGTGGTTGAAATGATTGAATTGAAAGATCATCCGTGGTTTGTGGCATGCCAATTCCATCCGGAATTCAAATCGCGTCCAAACCGTCCGCATCCTCTGTTTGTGGATTTTATTGCCGCTTCTTTATTGAAAAATACCAAATTATAAAACGTTTTGGT
>JAEEUY010000055.1 GCA_016290715.1 Bacteroidales bacterium | reverse complement strand
TTCACGAATTCGACACCATAAAAACCGCCCCAGCTGAGGGTGTCACGGTAAGAATGATCTTTCCATCGATTCCAGCCTATCGCCTCCCGATATTGGAATTCAAGATAAACCTTGGCAGAATCAGGGATGATGGAGCAAAGGTCTGGACATTTATCCGACCACCAAACAGAACCGTATGAGTACCTTTTGAAATTATAATAGAAATCATAAGTGATAGTGTCTTTGTAAACCGCCGGATCAAACGAGATAAGCGTCCTCACCGAGAGAGGGAGTTTGCCGTTAATCATAACGATATAATCAGGTGGCCCGCACTCCAATCCATCGTCAAGCATCACTGTTTTCACCGAGTCGTTTTGCGCTTTCAAAGCGAAAACATTGAAGCAGATGAATATGAGCAGAATGATTTTCCTTTTCATTTTCTGTGTATTAAGGATCGGCAAAAATACTATGATTCTGGGTTTTGAATTACATTAACTATCGACGTGGTCCGACCGTTGAGCCACCGGTGCAGGGACAATTGATAACAGGATGACAATCGTCAGAAACTGTCCCGTACGTGAGTGTGCTGCCACCACTGAGTTCCACTTCCAAACTGGAACAGCAGGTGACATCGGCAAAGCTGCCGCCGCTCATACCGCCAAATATCATCGGAGCGTTAAGGTCGACGGCATTCAGATGACTGGCACCGCTAAGGTCAATCTCCATAAAAGTGTGACCGATACCATTCGTTGTGATGGTGGAAGCCCCAGAAAGATTGGTGAAAATCTTATAAGCATCCATTGATCCTGTGTATGTGGATGCACCGGAAAGATTAAGATGAACTTTTTCGGCGGAGATATTGCCGCTGTAGATAGAGGCTCCAGAAAGGTTAATGTCAAGTTGATCACCCTCGAGATTCCCGGTGAACGAAGACGCTCCACTTAGATTGAGTTCTAAAATCTTGCTTGCAGGGATGACGGCCGTTGCTGGATCATCGTATCTCGTGTTCGGTTTGAATCCGATGTGCAGCTTGCCGTTCTTCACCTCCACCAAAACTCTTTCGTGGGCACGTTCGTTCACCGTAACAACCACATTATTCACTTGGTCGCTCATTGTCACTTGGAAAGCGTCGCTGACATCAAGGCCGTTGTATATGCCGTCGATGGGATAGTCGCGGGTCGTAGGGCGCCCCCAGTCTTTGGTGCATCCAACGAATAAAATGCATATAAATAGCATGATAAATATTCGTTTCATATCTGTGTCGTCTTTTTTTTCGACTGCAAAAGTACTAAAAAATCATATATTAAACATGATTTATAGTTATTTATAATAATAACTTTTTAAAAAAGTTTAACAAGGTTTAACAAAAAAAGTTTGGTCGTTCCATTTCTTCGTTGTACTTTTGCAGCCGAAAGTTATTGATAATCAAATTATTAAACTATTAAAAAAATAAAATTATGAAAATTTCAGAAGAATTGAGAAAAAAGTTGACGAATCCATTACAGGGATTAGATGAAAAAAATGACAAATTTGTAGAAGTACAAAACAAATTCAAAGGAATAGCCAAAAAATTATTTGACAACTATGGAATCAAGTGTGGTAATAAAATTTTCCGTTTTGCAGAAATTGAGTTTTATTATTACAACAAAAAAGAAAAATGGCAGGATAAATGGAATACGGCAACATACTATCGTGATAAAAACGCTGGAGAATTGTTTTTTCATTATAGTGGAGTGGATATTTGTTTTCAAAGTGATTCGGAAAATGAATTTGGAGGTATCCTAATCAGAAGTTTAGTAGAAATAGATGAAAATGGAAATTATGTGGCACTTCACAAGGGTCCAATGATTTGTGCTAATTTGATGCTCAATTCTTGTGAAGAAAAGATGCCATTTGTTTCAGATAAAGTCGATTCACTTGATTATAATATGATTCAGTCTGACTTTAGATTTGGAGTTGATAAGGAGTCGCAAGAAGATGAGAAAAATAATAATTTGCAATTGTGTTTCTTTGTCAATCAGTATAAAGACACTGTATTGGAATGGAATGGAGCAACTGAAACACTTGTTTGGGATAAGAAAAAGGGAGAATTAAAGATTTCTAAAAGATACTATAATCGATTCAAAAAATAATCATCATGCTCCCCGACTCCCTTACCAACACCGTTTTCCTCTCCGATTGGCTTTCAAAGGAGTGTCCTAAACTGTACCAGAGTCTTACGAAAGCATTTCGGGACAATGCCGTGGATTATCAGATCTTGGCCAACACCAACGATATCTGGTGTCGCGACTACATGCCCATACAAACGGATGAAAAGCGTTTTGTGTCTTACAAATACCATCCCAACTATCTGGTGGATAAACATCAAGAGCAATATATCACAAATGTCAGGGATGTGGGAAATGTGGATTTTCTTCATCAGGCACAAGTGGTGCCTTTGGACTTGGTGCTCGACGGCGGCAACGTGGTGAAATGCGGCAACAAAATAGTGATGACGGAGAAAGTTTTTGTGGAAAACAAAGAGAGGTCGCACAACGAGGTGCAACGACTTCTGAAAGAGGCATTCCTGTGCGAAATCGTTTTCCTTCCGTGGGACAAGCGGGAGAAATATGGACACAGTGACGGCATCATCCATTACTTGGGAGACAACCGTGTGCTCATGACCAATTACGGCGATTTCGACAAGAGTTTTGCACAAGATTTTCTCCGGATTTTGGAGAAGCATTTCGATGTTAAAACGCTGAAATACAACGTAGAGAAAGCAGACGAAAACAGTTGGGCATACATCAACTATTTGCAGGTTGGCAATCTGGTGCTTGTCCCGCAACTGGGAATCCCCGAGGACGAACAAGCGTTACAACAGATTGCGGAGGCGATGCCGCAGTGCAAAGTGGTGGGAGTGCCGGCTTTGGAAGCCGTGCGCAAAGGCGGCGCACTGAATTGCATATCATGGAATATTAAGTCGAAGCCGAAACGGTAGCGAGATGTGCGTATGGTATTCATTTTCAAATAAATATCTGAGAAAACGATGCAAAATCCAGAAAATTATGCTAATAGAATTATTTTAGTAGCATAATTTTATTGGTGGACTTTTTCCCCTGCACAATCATTCATTCACAGTCATAGAAACAGTCCGTTTCCCATTTCATCGGATTTTGTTCAATGTAGAGGGCAATTCTGTTCATTTCGCCCCTGTTCCTTACAATGCGGTCGTAATACCGCGGCTGCCATGAAAAGGGAATTTGGTTTTCCCGTGCAAAACGTGTGACAGCGGATTTGATCCCACGAATCACCGCCCCCAAATTCCCCGATTGTGGGCCAAATTTCTGTAGGGACGCACCGCGTGCGTCCGAATCACCGCGTGCGTCCGAATCACCGCGTGCGTCCGAAATTAACGGGGACGCATGCAATGGGGACGCATGCAATGGGGACGCATGCAATGCGTCCCTACAGGGGGATATTCGATTGTGAAGGCACACAATCAGATGCACATGATTGGGCATGATGACATACAAGGGGATTGACGCGGTACCGTGACGTAGGTTTTCTGTGTTTTCAATCTCACGTTTCAAACATTCTCCCACCGATGTCAATTGGGTCTGACCATTGCGAACAGTACCGAAATAATGCAGCCGGTTTTTCGTGCAAATGGTCACAAAATATTCTGCGCCGTTGTAGTCGTGCCATTGGGCCCGGGGAGATTTTCTGTCGTGTAGTTTCATTGTAGTTAGTTTAGCAAAGATTAAATATCATTCATCTAATAGGTTTTTGGTTTGTAGGGCTGTCACAGTGTGGCAGCCCTACAATGTGGCAATCTTGCGCTGCAACCGTTCCAGAAACCGGGCCGCGTCGCCGCCGTCCATCTGCACGTGGTGGAACTGGAACGACACGGGCAGCGTGGCCTTGAACCAGCGCTTGCGGTACTTGCCCCACATCACCATCGGGTTGAGGAACTTGTCTGTGTATTGGTTCACCACGCAGTCGAGCTCAGTCTGGATCATCGCGGAGGTGCCGACAATCATGTAGCCGTCGAGGAAGCTGCTCTGGCACTCTTCCGCCACCCGGGTGGTCAGTTCCAGATAGTCGCGGTTGAAT
>JAEEUY010000054.1 GCA_016290715.1 Bacteroidales bacterium | reverse complement strand
CGGCGGGCGAAACTGAACAAGAGGTAAGCAGTGATAACGAATACGAGAATAATCAGCAGTTGGATGTAGGGGAAGTAGCGCAAACGTGTGAGCACAGAGGATTCCTCGTAGAAAACATAGCATTTCCCTTTATCCTGGAAAATAATTTCAATAGGTTTGTTTTCACTCTTCATTTTGTTGATGAGTTTGGCAAGCCCATTTTGTGTGCAGATAAGAGTAGAGTCAATATTTCCGTAAATGACGACATTCTTTTCAGTGCTGTCGGTAATGATAACGGGAATGGAAGCAGTGTTGGTAACCACTTCGCGGAAAAAGGATTCTTGCAGATTCTCTAAGGTATTGCGCAGGTCGGTATAGATCCGTGATTCTTTATAATAAACGTTGACGTAGCGTTTTTTCTTAAAATCGTAGATGATTTGCAGCTGCACATAGTCGTTGAGTGCGTCACCTAACTCGGCGGTATTTTTCATCTTGGCTACATCTTCCGGAACATTGGCCGTGCAATCAATGCTTCCATCCATCTGTGCCAGGATGATAGGAATAGTTTTGTTGCTCTGCAACATATCCACGTAGAAAGTCAAATCCTCATCAAACGGCGCATCATATATTTTTTGCAGCACTTTGGCGTGCAGGGAAGCGCGTTTCCCCTCCTCAATCTTCACCTCCTCAAAAAATTTGGCAGTAGAATCCACCAATTGCGCTTTGTGTTTTACGGCTTCTGCCCATAGGTTAACTTTTTTTCGTTCCTCTTGTGCCATTTCATTCATTAGCTGGTTGGAATAGTAAAGCACAAACAGGAGAGCAGCAGTAGCCGAAAAAAATAGCAACCATTTCCAGAATCTCTTTTGAGAATAAAGTTTCATATTGTTGTTTTTCGTTGCAAAAATACGTCTTTTTGAATTATTTGTGAGAAAATGCTATCAAATTTAATGCCTATAAGGAGAATACCACATGTTTTTTTTGTGACTTTTTTGAGCAAAATGAAAATTATTTTTTAGTCTGTTTGAAGGTGAAAAGGGTGGCCGTGAATTACATTTTTTCTCTATTTTTCTAAGAAAAAAGATGTTTTATGAACGATGTGATTTATTTTTTATTGATTATCAGTTAAAAAATATTTTTCATTTAGTTTTTTGAGTTAAAAAAATATTAAGTATCTTTGCAAATTGATTTGAACGTATGTCAACATTTCTTCAACTCTATCAGCAAATAGAAGAGCATTTGCTCCAATCAAATGAAAAAATTGGCGAGTATAGTTCTTATATACAAGGACTTAAAGAGGAGAATTTGGAATTGAAGCATCAGTTGGAGGAGAGAGAAAAAGAGTTGCAGGAGTGTAAACAAAAAAACAATTTATTAACTATAAACTCACCTGTTAAAGAGGATACTACTGAGATAAAAAAGGAGATCAACGAATTAGTACGTGAAATAGATCACTGCATCCGCTATATCAAAGGAGAATAAAATGGCAACCGACGAACCGATTCACATTACGATAACGATTTTGCAAAACCATATTGATATGTGGGTCAAACCTGAACACGAGGTTTATTATCGTGAAGCGGAGAGGAGAATTAATGACAGAGCGGCGGATTTGATAAAAAAATGGGGATATAGCGATGAGCAGGATTTACTTTCAAAGTTATTAATAGAAACTACCGTAAACTATATTGCTCAAAATTCGCAACTGCATAATTATCAAGAAACTGTAATCCCAAAAATGGAAACTATTCTGAAACTTGCTGTGCAACTTGATGACCAAGTGCAGACATTAGACCGATAAAGAATATATAAATTGTTGATTAAAAGGTTCTTTGAATAACAATATACCCGCATACGTTCAGATACGTTTGTTAAACTCAACAGAATACAAACGAAGGCTAGATTCAATTGCTTTTTAGAGCCGGCCCTATTATCGCAAGATAAGTGTTTCGCCACCAAGGGACTTTCGAGAAAGCAAGGTTCCTTCACCGTGAATAAATTGGAGTTTATTCGAAACCATTATGGAACGTAGCGGGTTTTTTTATGCAAATTTTTAAACTACAAATAATTATAAATTAACTTAAAAGATCATGACTATACCTATTATTATTGGAATCGTAATTGGCTGTGTTATAGGGATTCTTCTGTCCTATACACTGCTTAAGAAAACGATTACCAAAAGTAGCACAGAAGTACTACAACGCGCTCAAGAAGAGGCGAAAGCTATAAAGAAAAAATCAGAAGAAGACGCTGAACTTCTTAAGAAAGAGAAGATTCTGCAGGCAAAAGAAAAATTCCTCCAATTAAAGAGCGAGCACGAAAAAATGGTGAATGAGAAAAACCAACAGATTGCTGTGGGTGAAAATCGAATCAAACAAAAAGAGGCCTCTCTGAACCAAAAATTGGAAGAAAACAATCGAAAAGCGACAGAAAACAACCAACTAAAGGAAAAGCTTACCAAACAAATAGAAGCTAACACGCTGAAACAGGCTGAGTTGGATAAGCAAACATCTATTCAAAAAGCCAAGTTGGAATCAATTGCCGAACTTACTGCCCAAGAAGCGAAAGAACAACTTATCCAGTTGATGGAAGAAGAGGCAAGAGCTGAAGCGATGGTGCTCATTAAAGATATTGTGGATGAAGCACATAATACCGCTAATCTTGAGGCTAAAAAAGTGATTATTAAGGCAATACAACGTACAGGCGTTGAAACAGCCATGGAAAACACCGTTTCGGTTTTCAATATTGAAAACGACGAAATCAAGGGACGTATCATCGGGCGTGAAGGACGTAATATCCGTGCTTTGGAAAATCTTACGGGTGTTGATATCATTATCGACGACTCTCCCGACGCTATCCTTCTCTCAAGTTTCGACCCTGTAAGACGTGAAATCGCTCGCTTGTCGCTGCACAAGTTGGTGACGGATGGTCGTATTCACCCCGCTCGTATTGAAGAAGTGGTGGCTAAAACCAAAAAACAAATCGAACAAGAGATTAACGAAATAGGAAAACGCACCTGCATAGACTTGGGTATCCATAATATGAGTCATGAATTGATGCGTTTGGTGGGAAAAATGCGTTATCGTTCCTCATACGGGCAGAACCTGCTCCAACACTCCAAGGAAGTGGCGAACTTGTGCGCCACCATGGCGGCTGAATTGGGCTTGAATGCCAAGTTAGCCAAACGGGCAGGTTTGTTGCATGATATTGGAAAAGTACCTGACACAGAACCTGAAATGCCACACGCTTTGTTTGGTGCCCAATTAGCAGAACAGTATAAGGAAAAACCTGAAATCGTAAATGCCATCGGTGCCCACCACGATGAAATGGAAATGACCAGCCTCATTGCTCCTTTGGTACAGGTTTGTGATGCCATTTCCGGTGCTCGCCCTGGTGCCCGCCGTGAAGTGGTGGAAGCTTACATGAAACGGTTGAACGACCTTGAAAATCTTGCCCTTACTTATCCTGGCGTAGTGAAAACATTTGCTATTCAGGCAGGTAGAGAATTACGCGTGATTGTGGGCGCTGAGAAAGTTACCGATGAACAAGCCAACCAGATCTCATTCGACCTGTCTAAGAAAATTCAAAATGAAATGACTTACCCGGGACAAATAAAGATTACGGTTATTCGCGAAACAAGATCTATTAATTACGCACGATAATTATAACGTATTGGATATTAGATAAGAGGGTGGTTAAAAAGTAGCCGCCCTCTTTTTTTAGCTGGTATCTTGGCATAGTTACTTATCCCACGAAATTCAATACTCCGAAAATCAGATGGCACACCGTAAACCCTGCGGCTGATACCACTGCCGGCTGGTGCTTGCGGTCGATGGCAAAAAGGATGAACGCCAAACAGGGCGGGAGGGTGAGCAGAAGGATAATACACGCGCTGGTGATTCCTGAATAGTACAGCATCCAACCGATGTAATAGACTAAGACACAGACGATTGTTGCTACCACCAACAGTGAGAACCGCAGTTTGCGCCTCTCTTTGCGAATGACGAAGCAGAGGCAAGCCACGGTCAGCACTTGGAACACGGAGCCGATGGCGTCCACCACCGGCGTGACCGATTCCGCACGTAGGATGTCATTCGGCGCGGGCACAGCGAACCAGATGAAGTTAGGAAGCATCACCAGCAGGAAGAGGAGCAATCCCCACGGGTCAAAACCGAAACGGTAGTGGTGTATAATATTCATTTTCAAATAAATACCAATTACAACGATACAAAATCCCGAAAATTATGCTAATAGAATAATTCTAATAGCATAATTTAGTAAAAGTCCGTGATTTTGCGTGACTATTTCCAGTAGCGTGTTTCGAGATATTCCATCAGTTCTTTGTAGTCATCGTTTCCTTTCAAGGGGGAAAGGAGGTCTTGAGGGTCGAGCATTTTGAACTTAGCCTCCTTTGTGAGCATCGGCATGAATTCTGTTTCTACAGCTTTTCGCAACTCAGTGTTCTTTGTAGGAATAATGTTTATATGGAAGAAATTTTTAGCATAGCCATGCCCAACTATTTGTTCACACAATAATGTTTGACGCATTAGTTCATAACTGGGTTCTTGGAAATAGATGGAATGAGCAACTCCATTCTCTGGCGTTTTAAGTCTCTTAGAGTTTACTATTTTTGCCTCATAACGATAAAGTCGCGTATCGTTTGTTTTGTCTTTCTTTTCGTAATTCTCCGTATATTTCCATTCAATTGGGATTAGCCATTTTTCTTCACCTTTTCGTGCAACAATCATCGCATCAATTGATGTGCAAAGAACGCCTCTTCTTGCTCCCTTATCATTTTCACCCAATAAATCGTCATTTTTATAAGCAAACTCAAAAGCAATGTAGCCACCATCGTTATCGAGAGACGAAGGAAACACTTCGTCAAAGACCATTCCAGTAGCGTGATTTATGATTGCCAACACCGCATCTTTGTCTTTTCTCAAAGCAAAAAGGTGATTGAGGCAATGGATCTGAGAAGAAAGAAGAATTCCCGATGGTTTGTTTTCGGCAGCAGACCCCCACCATTTGATATGGTATTTTTTAAAGTAATCCGTATCAACATCTTGTTGACTAACATACAAATTGT
>JAEEUY010000053.1 GCA_016290715.1 Bacteroidales bacterium | reverse complement strand
TGTACCCTACAAAGTAGCTTTTGTATCAGGGACTACTGTAGGAGGGATGGAGCGCACAGAACAATACTATCGTGATTTTGTAAACAATGATAATCACAAAGAGTATATTGCCTTGCATAGTTGTGGTGCCAATACCGAGATGATTGCGGCACAATTCCCTCATCTTTTCCATACCACATCAACCATTTCTACGGCCTGCTCTTCTGCGGTAAATGCAATTATTGTAGGGGCCAATATGCTGAAAACAGGTCGAGCAGACATTGCCGTTGTTGGCGGTTCAGAATGTTTGAGCAAATTCCACCTTGACGGATTCAACACTCTGATGATATTGGACAAACAACCTTGCCGTCCATTCGACAAACACCGTGAGGGATTGAATTTGGGAGAAGGCGCTGCCTACCTTGTATTAGAACGGGAAGAGGTGGCTGCACAACGGGGAATAAAAACACTTTGTTATCTTTCGGGAAGCGGAAACCGCTGCGATGCTTTTCATCAGACAGCCTCTTCCCCTGAAGGAGAAGGTGCTTTTTTGGCAATGCAGGAGGCACTCAGAGATGCCCAACTGCAACCATCCGATATTAGTTATATCAACGCACATGGAACGGGGACTCCCAATAATGACGAAAGCGAAGGAAAAGCGGTGATGCGTATTTTTGGAGAACAAATACCCCCGATTTCCTCTACAAAAGCCTTTACCGGTCATACTACCAGTGCTTCGGGAAGTGTAGAAGCTGTCATTTCCATTTTGGCTCTGACCCAAAATTTTATTCCTGCCAATTTACGGTTTACCGAGAAAATCGATTCGCTGAATTTTTCTCCCGTTGCACATACCCTAACTTCTGTACCTCTGAAGCATGTGCTTACCAATGCTTTCGGATTTGGAGGCAATGATTCTTCTTGTATTTTCTCAAAAATTGATGCGAAATGAAAGTATTTATAGAGTCTGTTTCACCTATCTCCATTCAGGAACCACTTTGCGAGAAATGGTTCTCCGCTCCTATCATACCTGCCCAATCATACAATCTTTCAACCGAACCCGACTACAAAGAATTTGTTTCGCCAATTGAGGCACGCCGCATGGGCAAACTACTCAAACGTGCAGTAGCCACTGCTTTGCATTCTTTGAAAAATGCCAGCAAGACGGAACCCGATGCCATTATCATTGGAACGGGGTTAGGCTGCGTAGAACATACTGAAAAATTTCTCAATGCTGTTATCGACAACGATGAGGAGTGTCTCTCTCCCACCTCCTTTATGCTCTCCACCCACAATACCATCAGTTCACAAGTAGCCCAACGTCTAAAATGCCATAGCTATAATTGCACATACTCTCATCGGGCGCTATCGTTTGACAACGCACTATGGGATGCCCTTATGCAAATGGAATTGGGCAAAATTGCCAATGCTCTTGTGGGAGGTCACGATGAAATGACTCCGGACTATTACACCATGCTTGGCAGAATCGGTTACTGGAAAAACGAAGAGGACTGTTCTACGGAAAAACTACGTGAAGGCAAAAGCCACGGAAGTATTTCGGGAGACTGCTCCGTCAGTATGTTCCTTAATAACACACAAACCCCTCTCGCCCAGTGCAGTATTGACGATATGGAACTATTATACAAACCTTCCCTATCACAAATACGAACCCTCCTTTCAACCTTGCTTGAAAAACATCACCTGACAATCAACAATATAGATGGTATTGTTTGTGGATTGAGTGGGGATGCCGAAAATGACCATATCTATCAAAACATTTTCTCACAATATTGTCCCGACACACCACTTATTTGGTACAAACACCTTTTTGGAGAGTCGTGCTGTGCTTCTGCCTTAGGCACCTATGTTGCAGCCACTTGTCTTAAAAAACAACTAATTCCATCTCATCTTATTTATAATCAGAATGATAATAAAATAGAAAAGCCAGAACATCTCCTTGTTTACAATCATTTTAAAAATATAGATCATTCCCTAATCCTATTGTCGTCATGTTGCAATTAATACTTCTGATTATTTTTCAATCCATTTTATTAGTGGGTGCGCAGGCATTGCTGAAAATATCGGTTACGCTATTCGGGAAATTTTCGTGGAGTTGGGCGTATTTCAAGACAGTGTTCACCACATGGCAATTTGCTGCAGCGGGTATATGCGCCTTGTCGGCAATGCTGATTTGGATGTATGTTTTAAAAAAATATGAATTTAGCTTAGCTTATCCTCTTCTATCTATCAGTTATATCATCGGCTTATTAGCAGCCTATTTCATTTTTCACGAAACCATCCCTCTCACCCGATGGATTGGTGTAATCATTGTAATGATTGGAGTATTTTTTATTGCCAAATAAACAGCATGTTAATAGAAGACATTTATACCATTATAAATCAAGAAATCAGTGAAAATGAGGCGACTTTCACCCTGCGTTTTCATTTGGAACACCCTATTTTCAAAGGGCATTTTCCTGAACAGCCCATTGTGCCAGGTGCCGTACTCACCCAAATGGTGTGCAATGTTTTTTCCCTCATTACACATCAGAAGATGGTGTTAATACATGCTAAAAAAATCAAATTTTTAAACTTGATACTTCCTGATAAAACCCCCGAAATCTGCTATCATATAAAATGGGATATTACTGATAACCAATACTATATTAAATGCATAATTGATAATTCCACTACACAATTTGCTCAAATGTCACTTACGTTACAGCCGCAAAACGACTAAAAAAAATGGATACTGAAGTTATTAAACTAACGTTGAAAAAGTTGCACGCTTGCATTGTTATACCTACCTATAACAACGCCGGTACCGTGCTGCAAGTCGTTGAGCAAGCATTATCCTGCTGTGATGATGTGATGGTTGTCAACGATGGTTCAACGGATAATACTTCTGAACTCCTTCATTCTTTCGATTCCAAGATTCATTTAATCGAATACATGCCCAACCGTGGAAAGGGATTTGCTTTGAGAACGGCGTTCAAGGCGACGACCAAAATGGGATTTGATTATGCCATTACGATAGACTCAGACGGCCAGCACAACATAGAAGAAATCCCACAATTTGTAAATCTGATACAGCAAAACCCTCATGCATTGATTGTGGGGAGTCGCTCACTTCATGCGCCTAACATGCCTTCCCAGAACACTTTTGCAAACAAATTCTCCAACTTTTGGTTTACGGTACAAACAGCACACAAACTTCCTGATACACAATCCGGCTACAGGGTCTATCCGCTCCAAAAAATAGGGAAAATGCACTTTTTCACACGACGATATGAAACGGAATTAGAGATTTTAGTACGTAGTGCATGGAAAGGCATTCCACTTGTGACTACACCTATTCACGTTTACTATCCCCCGCAAGAAGAACGCGTTTCACACTTTCGCCCTAAAATTGATTTTTCCAGAATTTCTGTTCTCAACACCTTTCTTTGCCTCTTTGCCATCATTTATGGCTATCCATCCATGTTGTTTCACAAACTATTTTCCTCTCGATAATGCGCCAGTTTTTTGTTAATATCTACCGTTTTTTCACCCGCCGCCGATGGCTGCTATGGAGCATTTTCAGTTTGCTCCTTATTATAGCCGCGTGTGGTGTCGCACGATTAAAATTTGTAGAAGATATTAGCAGTTTCCTTCCTCAAAACGAACAAAACATTCGCATTAACCGTGCCTATCAGCACATGGGGGCGGATAATAAAATCATCATCGATTTTCATTCTGAAGGAATAACAGAAGATATTGATTATGATTTGCTTACAGGGGCAGTGAACGACTTTGCGATGTATCTGCAACGCCTTGATTCTGGCAAACACATCAAAAAACTACTCTATGAGATTGATCCTACGCAAATTAACGAGATCACCTCTTTCATCGTACAAAATATGCCTCTCTTTCTCACAGAGGAGGATTATGCACGATTGGATACCCTTTTAGACGAGCAACACATCCAAGCACAGCTGCAAAACGACCGTGCCATTCTTTCGTCACCCGCTGGGGTTATGAGGAACATTCTCTCTTCTGACCCACTGCTCATCACTGCTCCTATCCTTCAAAAACTATCTGATTTCCAATTAGATGAACGTTACCAAGAGCAAGACGGATACATCTTTAATCGCGAAGGCACAAACGCATTAGTCATCGTTACCTCCAAGTATCCGGTGAGCGAAACAGCACAAAACGGATTGCTTATCGAGGAAATCAATGCAGCCATCGACTCCACGCTATCACAATATGGCAACAGCATTGTCATTCACAGTTTTGGCGCATCGCTCGTTTCCCAAACCAATGCCAACCAAATAAAGAAAGACAGTTTTTGGGCGATTGCACTTGCCCTCATCTTCATCATCGCCCTTCTTTACTACTTTTATAGAAACCTTAAAAGTATCTTTTTCATTCTCTGTGCAATTACTTTTGGCGCCTTAATCTCCGTCGGATTCATCGTTTGGATAAAGAATCCCGTTTCCATTATTGCTCTTGGGGCTGCATCCATCATTATGGGCATCGCTATTAACTACCCCATCCATTTTTTAGCACATTTCAAACGCACCGACAACAAAGAGCAAATCATTAAAGACATTGTCAATCCGCTACTTATAGGTAATATTACAACGGTGGGCGCTTTCTTGAGTCTGCTTTTCATCAGTTCCGATGCCATGAAAGACTTAGGAATTTTAGCTGCTCTTTTACTGATAGGGACCATCTTGTTTGTGCTTGTTTTCTTACCTCATTTGTTAGGTAAAAAACGTATTTCCACCCAAGAATATGAACTTTCCTTTAAAAAAATAGCTGAATTTGCCCCTGAAAAAAACAAATATATTGTTTTGGGACTCGTTCTGCTCACCATTCTCTTTGCCTTTTTCAGCACACATACCTCTTTTGAAACGGATATGCAGAAGATTAACTACATGACCGATTCCCAAAGAGCTTATTTTGAGCAATTACGAGCAGAATCAGACACTACTTTGCAGAATATCTATTGCGTGGCAGAAGGCAGAAAATTGGATGAAGCATTGCAAAACTACGAACAAGCATACCCTTGCCTCTGTAAATTTGTATCCGACAGCGTGGTGAAAAAAATGAGCGGGATTTCTATCTTCATCCCATCACAAGAGACACAAAAACAGAGAATTAAAAGATGGAACGATTTTTGGGGTTCAAGGGAAACGATGGTTACCCAGACCTTGGATAAGGCTGCCACCGCCAACGGTTTCAACCCGCAAGCGTTTTCCCCATTCAAAGAACTGTTAAGCCAACAATGGGAACCACAACCATACGACTATTTCGAACCTATTATTGAAAATTTAGCTTCTTCCTATATTGCCCATGAGGAAGATATCACTTTGATATACACGATTTTATCGGTAGATAAAAAGAAGCGCACAGAAGTTGAAGAAACCTTAAACAATATTGACAATCAAGTATTTGCATTTACTGACAACGCGATTGTTTTAAGGATGGTGGAAGCACTCTCTCACGATTTCGACTACGTATTGTATATCTGCGGATTGATTGTATTTGCTTTTCTGATTTTTTCATTCCGTCGGTTGGAGATAGCCATCACAGCATTTCTTCCATTAACATTGGCATGGATTTGGATTTTAGGGTTGATGGGGATTTGTGACATCAAATTCAATATCGTAAACATCATTTTGGCCACCTTTATTTTTGGTCAGGGGGATGACTACACCATCTTTGTTACGGAGGGGGTGATCTATGAATATTGCTATGGGAAAAAGATGCTTTCACAGTTTAAGAATTCCATTATTTTATCCTCCTCTATCATGTTTATCGGCATTGGGATGCTTATTTTTGCCAAGCATCCGGCCATGCGGTCGCTTGCCGAAGTTACCATCGTTGGGATGTTTTCGGTAGTGATGATGGCGTACATTCTTCCTCCGCTCATCTTCCGGTATCTGACAACCAAAAACGGGAAGCCACGAAAAGAACCTATCACGCTCTGGAAAATCTTCAAGACCTTTACCACCCTGCTCATTTTCTCCCTCGGCAGCATATTTTTAACCTTGGTGGCCTTTATTTTCCAACTGTTTTTCCGCAAAAACGACAAAATCAAACTGCTGTTCCATCGGATTTTACACGGTGTTTTAACTATTATCTCCAAAAATATGTTTGAGATACCGTTCCGTATCAAAAATCCGCACAACGAAACTTTTGAACAACCAGCCATCATTATTTCCAACCACCAATCCTTTGCCGATATCCTTTTTGGGTTAACACTTACACCCAAAATGATAGCCATGACCAATCAAAAAGTATGGAATTACCCACTTTTCAGCAGTTTTATACGCTATGCCGATTTTTTCCCCAATGATGGTGATTTGAGTAAAAATCTTGACAATATTAAAAGTTTGATGCAAAAAGGGTATTCTGTTCTTATTTTCCCCGAAGGCACTCGCTCCCTCCATGAAGAGTTGCTTCGTTTTCACCAAGGCGCATTTTACCTTGCCGACCAACTGCAAGTTGACATTATTCCCATAGTCATGCACGGCATGGGGCACGCATGGCCTAAAAAAGAGTGCATGCAATATGCGGGAGGCGTTACAATTGCCATTGAAGAACGTATCAAACCTGATGACAAACATTTCAGAAACGGCCAACCTCTTTTAAAACAGACACAACTCTTCCGCCAATATTATAGGGAAATGTACGAAAAAGTTGAAGAAGAATTTGCGACCCCTGCTTACTATAAAGACATGGTATGGCATAACTATATTTACAAAGGTCGGGAGGTGCAGATGCGCGCTCGCAAGGCATTACGGAATTTTTCAGAAATGGAGGCACAAATTGCCCGACTACCTGCTCAAGGAAAAATTCTAATCAAGGAAAAATCACAAGGTGAATTTTCCTTGTTAACAGCATTGGTAAAGAAACATTTACAAATTGTATCCGTTATTGAAGATGACGACACCCGTGCCATCGCCGAACATTGCGCTGCCGTCCCCAATAATTTACAATATTGTTCGCAAGTTGATGTAAATCAACATTTTGATATGATTATTAAATAAAAAAACATACACTTATGAAACTTAAATTAATTTATCCAAAATGGAAAAAACTTCCCGGTCAGACCACCTTTACCCTCCCTCCTCACGGACCGGTAGTCTATGCCGCCTGTCTGCCAGAATATGTGGACGTTTCATTTACGGATGAGAATGTTGAAGATTTGGATTTCGATGAAGAATGCGATGTTGTGGCCATTTCCATGATGCTCTCCACGCAGGTGAAGCGCGGTTGGGCCATCGCCGACGAATACCGCCGCAGAGGCAAGAAGGTGATGTTTGGCGGCATTTCCACCATGCTCCATGCGGAAGAGACACTTCTCCATGCCGACAGCATCTTTCTTGGCGAAGCTGAAGGAAGACAGGAGCAGGTTTTTGAAGATTTGAAGAAAGGCCAGCTGAAGAAGGTCTATAACTTTATGGGCAAACAGCCCCCGATAGAAATGGTGGGGCCCGCCCGCCGCGACCTTTACAAACGTGAACTATACAACCACAAGGGGGTACAAATGGTTGACCTGTTCCACGCCTCCCGTGGCTGCAAGTTCAGCTGCTACCCTTGTGCTGTCTCCTACCTCGGAGGCCGCTGCTTCCGCCCTCGTCCGGTGGAAAAAGCCATTGAAGAACTGGAGACCATCGACAATAACCGTCTCTTCATCGTGGATAACTCGCTGGCACAGTGTACGGAGTGGGAAATGGACCTTTTCCGCGAGATGATTCCGCTGAAGAAAAAATGGATCAGCCATAC
>JAEEUY010000052.1 GCA_016290715.1 Bacteroidales bacterium | reverse complement strand
TTCGCAGAATCTTCTTTGTTGTCTTGTTCATAACGTTGTTGTTTTATTTTGTGTTGTTATTTGTGCGCAAAGATAGTGTTTTTTATTCTCATCTCCAAATTTTTAATAAAAAAAGGAAGCCGATTGACTTCCGTTTTTCATCTACCTGGGTATGTCACATTGCAACCTGCCCCCGATGTGACCTATATGGGTTTCACAATCTCCACTCTCATACCTAACGAGGTAATCATTTCCCAGAACTTGACTACGCTCGGGATGATGTCACCATTTTCGACACGTGAGATGTACGACTTGGTGGAGTTGATGCGCTTGGCAAGTTCCGCCTGGGTGACTTTCGCCTCCTTTCGGGCATCATGCAACAACTGGCCCGTGTAGAAAGCATAGGCTTCCTCATCGAATATCTCGCGTTCAGGAGTGCCGGGAGCACCATACTTCTTGTCAAGTTCAGCGCTGATATCAGTGATCATTTTCTTTTGGATGATTTTCCTTCTCATGGTGCAAAGGTAATCAAAAGTTTTAAAATAATGAAACTTTTCCCGCCTTTTTTTGCTTTTTTCTTTTTCATACGCATATAATTTAAAGTTACACATATTGTCTATTCGACGCTGCAAAGATAGAATTATTTCTCTAAACTTCCAAATCTTTCGGCGATTATTTCAAAAACCAGACGAAAAAAACAAAAGCCGATTGACTTCCGTTTATCATTTTCTTCATTAAAAAGACCTAAGACTGTCCTTCACTTAGAACTAAAATACTCGCCAATAGTACCATTGTACTCCATGTAACTTGCGATAATGGATTTCCATATGTCAAAAGGGATAGCTCCATCTACTCTAAAAAGCTTAACTTTCTTGGCTACATCACCATTTCTTAAATTGCTGCTTATTCTCGACAAATAATCATCAGAGTTGTACTTCCTGATAGAACCGTCTAAGTGTTCAAACGCGTATTCCACCTTATTGTATTGAGTATGGATGTACTTACAAAATATGTTTTCAGGAGCAACGGTAATACGAGTATCCTGTAGTTCTTCTATTTCCAATTGAAAACTATTGTCTTTTTTGGTTTTCCAATAAAAATCTGTTCTAAAACTATTTGTAAAAAACCTATCTCTTTCATCTAGAAGATAAGAAGCCTGACCCTCTTTGTTCGCTGGAATATCATTCGTAAACCTAGGTCCGTAATATCTTTCTCTCCTACAAAAATGCGACCAATCTTTACTGAGCATAATTCTGTCCACATCTAAAGCAATTTTCAACGAAGGCAGTTTATTCTCTTGGTAATAACCAAACAAATAGGGCATAATCATGCCAAAATCATTAAAAATGCTATAACGCCTTCTTAAACAATGATGAAGCATTATAACATATTCTGAATTATTTGACTTCAGATATCCAACTTCCGATATTCCGGGTTCACCCAGAATGGAGAAATCTGTAAGTAAATCGTTGATATCAAACAACCCCTCTGCATCCATCTTACTTCTTAAATTGGGAAAAACATCAAATAAAACATTTTCCCTTTCAAACATTGGATAGGTAGTTTCTATTTCTATTCCCGCCAGACTCTTCCCTTGTATCTTTTTAAAATGATTCTCTTCTATCATTTTATGTTACCTACCCAAGATTTTACTCAAAGTTTCTCTGCCCCTATAGTCGAGCGATCGTCTTTCTTTTCCTTATTCTTATAGCGCAGGATTTCCTCCTGCTCCAACTGGCAGAAGCGCTCGTAGTCAGCCGCCATTGCCTCTGTGTCATACTGCTTCGCCTCTGCTTCGTTGTACTTCAGGTGTTGCAAGTTAAAGGCTGCAAGCATATCACGCTGGTGAGTGTCACCGTTGGATAGCGTAACGTTGCGTTCTTTCAGTTCGTGCTTGGTGAAACTGCCGTCCGTAAAGTCGTATTGGCTGGCTGCATTCTTTGTATCCACCTTCACAACCTCGCCGCCCAGCGACTTTACCTTGTTCTCCAAGATGTTTATAAACATAGAAGGTGCATGGTTGGCAATGGATTTGCCAAAGCGTTTCTTCTTCTGAATCTTGCCAGTCTTCTCATTCACTTTGGTTTCTTTGGCTCTTGTCGTCCAACCGCTAATCTGGTTGTTCTCCACAATAAACGTATCGCCCTCCTTCAGTAGCGCGTTGG
>JAEEUY010000051.1 GCA_016290715.1 Bacteroidales bacterium | reverse complement strand
TACACTTATGAATCAAGTAGAAGTAAACTCTGAAATTGGTCGATTGGAGGGGGTTATTTTGCACACTCCCGGTATTGAAATTGAACGGATGATTCCTGACAACATTCATGAAGCGTTGTATAGCGACTTGCTCAATTTGAAGATAGCACAAAAGGAGTACAGCAAATTTTCCTGTGTATTGTCGAAATGGACACAGTGCTATCAAGTGGTGGAACTTCTCGAAAAAGTGTTGGAAATACCAGCGGCAAAGCAGGAATTACTTCAACAAATTCTATCATCAGTTAATAAAATGTTTCTGTATGATGAATTATTAACCGTTAATGCCCCAAAATTAGCGCATTATCTTATTGAAGGGTATCCGTATATGGAGGGTAGGCATCCGGCAGATTACAGAAACAAAAAATTTATCTTAAATCCGTTATATAATTTTTTCTTTACGCGCGATGCCTCTTCATCTATGTACAGTAAAGTTTTCATCCATTGTATGAGTACGGCCGTGCGGGATCCTGAAAGTTATATTATGGAGGCGATTTTCAAATATGTTTTTCACACCGAAACAATCTCGCCACGGGAATTTGAGGGTGCACATACCGAAGGGGGAGATATGCTGATTGCCCGCGACGACGTGATCTTCCTTGGCAATGGCTGTCGAACCAATGATAGGGGAGTGACTTTTCTCACCCAGTATTTTGCCTCTCAAAATATCAAACAACACATTGTGGTTCAGCAACTTCCATTTGAACCAGATTCTTTCATCCATCTGGATATGGTTTTCACCATGTTGTCGCAAGATAAATGTATGGTTTTTGAACCGCTTATTTTAAGCTCAAACTCAGGCTATAAAACGGTGCACATTGAAATTGATCATGGACAGGTGCATTATCATGAGCGCAAAAATTTCATGGAGGCGACCAAGTTGTTGGGTTTCGATCTGGAACCTGTTAAGTGCGGAGGTGATGATTTGTGGTACCAGCATCGCGAGCAATGGCATTCTGGAGCCAATTTCTTCGCTTTAGGCGAAGGGAAAGTCCTCGGATATGCTCGCAACTGGAATACGATTGAGGCATTGAATAAGGCGGGATTTGATGTCCTGCCGGCAGAAGATGTTTGTTCCGGAAAAATCTCTATGAATGATTACCAACGGTTTGTCGTAACTTTTGATGCAGCCGAACTGCCGCGCGGCGGCGGCGGCGCAAGATGCATGACGATGCCTGTTAAGCGGCAGCCGGTTCGCTGGTAAATCTTTTTTGCTTTTATTCTTTCTTCTTTTCTTTGTCTTGACACAAAAAAAAGAAGCAAAAGAAAAGTCAAGGCTGTGATGAAAAAAACTAAAAAATGACTTTATAAAGCTAAAGTTTACAAAACTCGCGCTGTTCTTTTTCTCCAGAGTCGTTTTTAATAATTAGAAATACAGTGATGAACTATTGTATTGTAATGCGCTCAAACAGTGTAAACTTCTTAACGCTTTATTCCATCATTTTTTTGACGTTTTTTTCATCAAGGCCATATTCGTCCGACGGCATGGAATTCTGTTCCGAAGGAACAAACTCTCAGTAACTCCACATAAACGAACGTAGTGAGTGCAATGTGGGGGGCAATGTGCCGTACTGCAAACCGCGGCACGCTGATAAGTTGGGTGTACCTGACGCTTGCTTTGCCGCGGAAGAACGACAATCTATAAAAAAGGAGAGGGATTTTTTTTCAGCTTTGCAATAATCTGAATCTGATTTATGTTGCTGTTTTATTTCCTATTTAACATAATATAAATTATAAGACAAATAAACTTGGATTTCAAATAAAAAAAACGCGATGAAAAATCACCACGTTTTGAATATTATCTTGAAAAATAATTATCGTGCAAATTTTACGCTAAGCGCTTCCACGAGCGAAACCAACTTCGTATTTTCAATTTGATAACCCCAAAAATAGCCTCGGAAAAAATCCCCTTGCTCATTTTAGAGGTCCCTTTGGTACGGTCTTTAAATACAATAGAAACTTCCTTGATGTTGAATTTCAGTTTCCAAACGGTAAATTTCATTTCAATTTGGAACCCGTAGCCGATATGATGAATTCGCGAAAAATCTATCGCTCTCAGCACCTCCGCTTTATAACATTTAAATCCGGCTGTGGTATCACGCACAGGAATACCCAAAACAATACGTACATAAGCAGACCCGTAATACGACATCAGCAAGCGCGACATAGGCCAATTAAGGACATTTACTCCTTGACAGTAACGTGAACCGATGGCCAAATCAGCACCTTCTTCCTTACAGGCTTTGTATAAGCGGTCCAAGTCGTGAGGATCGTGCGAAAAATCAGCATCCATTTCAAAAATGTAATCATAATTGTGTGCCAATGCCCACTTAAAGCCGTGAATATAAGCGGTTCCTAATCCTAATTTCCCTTTTCTCTCCTCTATAAACAATCTTTCAGGGAATTCCTGCATCAAATTTTTTACAATGGCTGCCGTTCCATCAGGAGAATTGTCCTCTATAACAAGAATATGCGCATCATTAATGCTAAATACCGTGCGAATGATATTTTCGATATTCTCTTTTTCATTATAAGTAGGAATGACGACTAACTTTCTATCCATTTTAATCCACTTTTTCAATGATTATGTAAACTGGCAAGTGGTCGCTGTATCCGCCTTGGTACACACCGCCGGCAAAAGTCCTGAAAGGATAACCTTCGTAAGAACCACTTTGCGTTAGCATATAACTCTCTCTGAAGATGTTTACAGAGTTGTATCTATACTTCGTTTTTGCATTGATTAAACCATAAGAAATAATGATTTGGTCGATAACATTGGGCTCGTCACGATATACATACGACCATACACCATCCATATACAGTTTATACATAGGATTATACAATTGATACATTTGTGTATCTTTGATTTTGCTTTTGGCGCCCAAATATTGTGTAATACTTTTGGCATTGGGATTATCGTTCAAGTCTCCCATAATCACTACTTTAGCCATAGGATTATCCTGCATTAGCGAATCAGCGATATGTTTTGAAAGATTGGCAGCTGCAATACGTTTGGGCATGCTTCGTTTTTCCCCACCCAATTTGGATGGCCAATGGTTGACTACCACATGAAGAGTGTCAATTCCGTCTAACACACCGGAAACCAACAACTGATCCCGTGTTCTAAAGGAAGTGTCATTGGTTACCAAACGATAAGGAATCACATCATAAACGCGGAAACGATCTTTGCAGTACAACAAAGCCACATCCACTCCACGGCGGTCAGGCGAATCGTAATGGGCAATATCCAGATTCAGCGGTTTTAGCTTGGGGTGAGCAACCAAATCACGGAGAACCAACTCATTTTCAATTTCGGAAACCCCCAACATAGTGATATTTCCCTGCGACTTAGCAATACGAGAAATCACAGTTGCCATATTGTCCAATTTTTTCAGATATCGCTGGGTATTCCACTGGTAATCGCCATTAGGTAAGAATTGCTCGTCCCATGTTTTAGGGTCGTCAATTGTATCAAACAGGTTTTCAAGATTATAGAAAGCGATAACCGCTTGTTTATTTTGGGCGATTAAGGAAACACTCGAAAGGAGTGCAATAATAACGATGAGTGATATTTTCTTTATCATAATTGAAAAAAATAACTAATTATTCAATGCTTCAGCTCCACTGACAATCTCAATAAGTTCATTGGTAATGGATGACTGGCGTGCATTGTTGTATCTCAAACGCAAATCTTTCAGTATTTCGGTGGCGTTATCCGTTGCTTTATGCATGGAAGTCATTCTCGCTCCATGTTCTGAAGCGATAGAGTCAAGAACAGTTTTATAGAGTTGCAGTTTCAATATTTTTGGAATCAGGGCTGTCAGGATTTCTTCTTTCGATGGTTCAAAAATATAGTCGTTTTGATGGGCTTGCTTCTCCCCTACTGTTTGTATATGCCCGATGGGCAAAAAGTCCTCAACCACAAGATCTTGTGTGGCTGGATTTACAAAGCGATTGTAAACAATTTTTACGACATCCAGCTTATGATCAACAAAATCCTGCATCAGGGTGTTTCCTAATTGAGCCATATCTTCAAAAGAGGAAGTCTCCAAAACGGACTCATTGAACCAACTGATTTTGTGAAGTTTGGACAGTTGTTCTTTCGCTTTTTTACCTACGCAGTACAATTTCACGTTGCCGCTTGCATTTTGTTGGGCAAAGGTGGTGGATAAAAGGGATTCCACTTTTTTCACCACATTGGTATTAAAAGCGCCGCATAATCCTCTGTTAGAAGAGATTACAACAATTCCCACATGAATTTCAGGACGTTTTTGAAACAACGGCAATTCAGCAATTGTTTCTGCACTTTCCGATAAATTCTGTAAAATTTCATTTAATTTATTGGAATAAGGACGCAGGTTGAGAATGGCGTTCTGGGCTCTTCTCAACTTCGCAGCTGAAACCATTTTCATGGCGCTGGTAATCTTCTGGGTAGATTCAACGGATGCTATCCTAATTCTAATTTCTTTTAAACTGGCCATGATTCTTGATTAGTTTTCGTATTTTTTAGCCACCTCCCTGCACACTTGCTCCATTTCAGCCATCAACTCATCATTTATTTTTCCTGCTTTCAATTCCGACAACAATGTTTGGTGGCTTTCACGCAAAACGTTCAGGTATTCTGCTTCAAAATTACTGATTCTATTGGTAGGCACTTTTTGCAGCAATGCTTTTACACCACAGAAGATAATTGCAATCTGCTCTTCCACTTTTAAAGGAGTATATTGAGGCTGTTTTAAAATCTCCACATTTCTAACACCCTTATCCAAAGCATTTTGTGTAGCAGCATCAACATCAGAACCAAACTTTGCGAAAGATTCCAATTCACGGAATTGTGCCTGGTCAAGTTTCAATGTCCCTGCAATTTTCTTCATGGATTTAATTTGTGCATTACCACCCACACGTGATACCGAAATACCCACATTGATAGCAGGGCGGATACCTGCATTAAACAAGGCCGTTTCCAGATATATTTGTCCATCGGTAATAGAAATCACATTGGTTGGGATATAGGCAGACACGTCCCCTGCTTGTGTTTCAATAATGGGCAGCGCTGTTAGAGATCCCCCACCCTTTACAATGGGTTTCAGTGTTTCAGGAAGGTCGTTCATTTGGGCTGCAATCTCATCTGATTCAATGATTTTGGCAGCTCTTTCCAATAATCTTGAGTGAAGATAGAATACATCTCCCGGATAGGCTTCACGTCCAGGTGGACGGCGGAGCAGCAATGAAACTTCACGATAAGCCACCGCTTGTTTCGATAAATCATCGTAGATAATTAATGCGGGGCGACCCGTATCGCGGAAATATTCGCCGATGGCTGCACCCGCGAAAGGTGCGTAGAACTGCATGGCTGCAGTATCTGAAGCGGTAGCATTTACAATAATCGTATAAGGCATCGCACCATTTTCAGTCAGCGTTTTAACCAAATTGGCCACAGAAGACCCTTTTTGCCCGACTGCCACATAGATACAATATACGGGATTCCCTTCCTCGTAAAATTTCTTTTGATTGATGATGGTATCAATGGCAATGGCTGTTTTACCCGTTTGGCGGTCGCCAATGATCAGCTCACGCTGTCCGCGACCGATAGGAATCATGGCATCAACCGCCTTGATACCCGTTTGAAGAGGTTCTTTAACCGGTTGACGGTAGATGATTCCAGGAGCCTTACGTTCGATGGGCATTTCATAAAGCTGTCCTTCAATCTTGCCTTTTCCATCAATAGGCACGCCCAAGGTGTTAATCACACGACCGCAGAGCCCTTCTCCCACTTGGATGGATGCAATACGACCGGTTCTCTTACACAAGTCTCCTTCATTCAGACTTCTAGAGTCGCCGAGAAGAACTACTCCGACATTATCTTCTTCAAGGTTGAGCACAATGCCCATGACACTTCCCATTTCGTTCTCAAAAGAAACCAACTCACCAGATTGGGCATTTCGCAATCCATAAACACGAGCGATTCCGTCACCCACGACGAGGACAGTGCCAGTTTCTTCCAATTCGGCTTTGGAATCATAGTTTTGCAACTGCTGGCGCAATATTGCAGTTACTTCAGATGGTTTAATTTCTGCCATTTCTTATCTAATTTAGTTATTCTATTTCTAATAATTGGTTTGATATAAATTTTGTGAAAATTCGGCTTTCAGTTTGTTGATTTTTCCCAACAAACTTGCATCAAATAGGTAATCATCCACTTTCACAACCAACCCTCCAATGATACGGGGATTTACAACCTGTTCCAAAAGAATGGTGGAATGCGTCTGTTCTTCCAACAGACTTTTTATCTCGTTCAATAAGGCGGGATTCAATTCAACGGCTGTAGTAACTTTGGCTTTTCGGATATTATGCTGTTGATAGTAACATTCTATAAATTTTTCGAAAATGATTGTCAATTCGGGTTCCCGTCTTTTTTCAATAATCAATACCAAAAAATCAAAGGTTATTTTTGAAATATTTTGCTGAAATATCTCCTTGAAAATGGTTTCTTTCCTTTTCGCTACAATTACAGGACTTTCGATAACCACTTTCAGTTCACGATTTTCGACAAATGTTTTCTTCAGCAACAGGATATCTTGATAGACTGCTTCTTCAACATTTTGTTCTATTGCGAAATCGTGCAGTGCTTTTGCATATCGTCCGGCTAATTTAGTGTTTTTCATCGTTTCGCAAAGGTTAGTTTATGTTAACGTCTTTCAGCCATTTAGCCACAAGTGCTTCTTGTTTGTCTTTATCGGTCAATTCTTCCATCAGTACTTTTTCGGCAATTTCAATGGACATTTGGGCGATTTCATTTTTGATATCAGTTACCGCTTTCATTTTTTCAAAATGGATGCTTTTTTTAGCGTCCTCTATCAGCAATTGTGCTTCATTGGCGGCTTTCTCCTTGGCATCATCATACATCTTTTCACTCATTTTGCGTGCTTCTGCAAGGATGGCATCTCTTTCTTCTTTTGCTTGTGCCAACAAAGCCTCGTGCTCACTTTTCAGATTTTTCATCTCTTCGCGCGCCTTCGCAGCTTCAGAAAGTTGCTCTTCAATGCGTTTTTCACGATCGGTTATTGATTTGATAATCACTGGCCATGCGAATTTGGCCAAAATAAAAAACAAGATGCCAAATCCCAATAGCATCCAAAAAATCAGTCCAAAAGAGGGGGTAATCAGTTCCATATATGCATTCTGTTTTAATGATTCTTTTTACGGCGGCAAATGTACAATTTTTTTCTTACCAAATAGCCAAATTTTTGTAAAAAAATCTTTGCAAAAAACGTTTTTTTTCTGTGGGTATTGAGTGTGTTTAAATAATTGGAAATCACAAAAAAAAGTTTGCACATGGGAAAGTGCAAACTTTGATAGGAAATGAATAATCTCTCCTCTAACGCATTCCTTTTCAGAAAATATGCCGGGAGTTATTATTTTTTATTGAATTTAATGGTCGTAACTCCTTTCTCCGTAGCAATTTTCGCAATATACAAACCTGTTGCCAAATGGCTTACCGTTATCTCATTTGTATCGCGTTCGGCTTGTACCAGTTGACCTTGCAAATTGTATATTTGAACTTGATGAACCGGATTTTCGCTGACAATATTCAATTTGTCAGAAGTGGGGTTAGGATAAATGATGATGTTATCCACTTCTTCAAAGTCAGCGATGGCTGTTGCTCCATTCCAATAGAAATAAGCATTGGCAGAAGAACCAAAATCGCCTGTTCCATAGACTATTTCGTGATTGAGCGCATCCACAATCTTGTAGTAGCCGCCTGAAATACCATCTCCGTATGAATCTTTGATATAAAGACGGTAGCAGCCCGGTTCGCCGGAAACGCTAACAGTGAAAGTATTGATGATATTCGAAGTGAAATCGGCTTGTGTCTTGGATTCGATGACGGTTCCATTGGGGTCGTACAATTTCCAACTTTGTTCCCCATTATGTGTAGAACCATTTAATGTATATTGTCCTGAATATTTATCTGCTTTTATTTTGATTTTTATCGTCCCTGTAGCAGCGTAATATTGGTAGTTTTGCGTATATTCTTCATGGATATCCTGCCCGTTGCATGAATTAAGTGTAATGGTTACTGGCATTTCCGTATTAGCAGGAAGATCCCATGCATCGGTGGTGTATTTAACTATAGATAACGGTTCAATGGTTCCGTTGTAATTGATATCTTGTACAATACCGTTTATCTCACATGTACCTGTAATACTGTTGATGGTTGTTGAACCACCGTTGTATAAGGTGATATCTGCTTTTCTGCTACATCCTGCCACATCATAAATGGCTAATCCAAATGGTTTTGCAGATATTTCCGGTTGCTCCAACATCGTCATTTCGCTTGTACAACCTGTAATAATCTCTTTTTTGGATTCAGCAATAAATGCCACTACACTCAGATTTTTGAGAACCACATCCACATCGTTGATGGCCAAAGGAACGGTATAAGTAATCACAGTATCAATTAGTGAACCCTCCGTAGTGTTGGTTACGGTACATCCCCATTGCCCTGTCAACAGATGGCGTAACATAGCCATGTGACAATATTGTGAACCAATTACTTGGGAAGGGTTATTGGACATTGCCGTTTGGGGTCCTAATATGCTATCTTGAATTAAAGCAAGATTTAATTTCATGGTTGAAGGAGCACCCGAGCGGGTAAAATACACCTGCACGTGTACAGAAAGCTCGCGTGTGGTGGGATCCAATGTGGATCTTGCGGCGATATTGCAATACGATTGTTGATTTTTAATCGTGTTGGAGCGAGTAGCCCATTTATCATAATTCACTTCCAACCTGGTTCCGGAAAAGAGATGTCTATTAACGGTGCCGGAAGGAAATCCAGTACATCCAATTTGATTTAATAACGAGGAACCAAATTCTGTTTGATAATTGGGCTCATTTCCACTGGGTACGGCATAATCACCGGCATGAATGATAATGACATTTACCCTCGTAGGATCTGCATTCTTCAATTGCATTGCTTCCTGATGTGCATAAGGACAATATTGGCAATGCATGCCTGTGTAGTTTTCAATTACCACGTTTTTGTTGCCAGGTGTGGTGGAAACAAACACTTCTTCTTGACCGAAAATTGTGCCAAGACAAAGAAATGCAATAACAAAGAATAAAAATTTTCTCATAGTTAAAATATATTTATGACTATTATTTTTTTAATAAAAGAGGTCGCAAAATTAAGAAAAAAAATGGTAATAAAAAATGATTTAAAAACTTTTTACTAATTTTGCCGCCGTTTGAAAAAAATATAAACGTAACATCATGATATACTTAGACAATTCTGCAACTACATTTCCTAAACCCACTGAGGTTTACGATTTTATGAATGATTTTTACCGTCATCATGGGGTCAATCCCGGGCGATCGGGCTTTGATGCCGC
>JAEEUY010000050.1 GCA_016290715.1 Bacteroidales bacterium | reverse complement strand
TTCCATGTGCGTTGATATAACTAATATCGGATGGTTGCAGTTGGGCATCTCTGAGTGCCTCCTGCATTGCCAAAAAAGCACCTTCTCCTTCAGGGGAAGAGGCTGTTTGATGAAAAGCATCGCAGCGGTTTCCGCTTCCCGATAGATAACAAAGTGGTTTCACGCCCCGCTGGGCTGCAATCTCCTCGCGTTCCATCACGAGATAGGCAGCGCCTTCACCCAAATTCAGTCCTTCACGATATTTATCAAACGGCCGGCATGGTTGTTTGTCCAATATCATCAAAGTGTTAAACCCATCCAGATGGAATTTGCTCAAACATTCTGAACCACCTACCACGGCAATATCCGCGCGACCTGTTTTGAGCATATTGGCACCAACAATAATCGCATTCACTGCGGAAGAACAGGCTGTGGAGATGGTTGATGTGGTATGGAAAAGATGGGGAAACTGCGCCGCAATCATTTCAGTATTGGCACCGCAACTATGCAAGGCAATATACTCTTTGTGATTATCATTGTTTACAAAATCACGATAGTATTGTTCTGTGCGCTCCATCCCTCCTACAGTAGTCCCTGATACAAAAGCTACTTTGTAGGGTACAGCAGTGGTTAAAGAGGCAAATTGCAATGCTTCTTTTAAGGCCATTCTGCCCATGAGTGAAGTGCGTGTTATCAGTACCTCATCCCCGATGTGCAATATTTTTCGCATCTCTGCATCACTGTATGGGACTTCACCTACCGGAAGGTGTTGGTGTTTGGTCTGCAGGTAACGTATCCTCCCGATTCCTGTTTGTTCGGCAAGAATCCGCTTGGCCGTTGCCTCAATACCGTAACCTAATGCACTGATAATGCCTATGCCAGTTACTGCAATTTTATTCATCTATTTGGTTCTATGTTCTTTCACATATTCTGCCATCACGCGCACCGACTTGAATATTTCACGACCTTCAGCAGCATTGGCTAATTTGATACCATAGTTCTTTTCCATTAAAACAATGAGTTCCAAGGCATCAATAGAATCCAACCCCAAGCCTTCACCAAATAATGGAGCATTCTCGTCAATGTCCTCAGGAGTCATTCCTTCCAAATTGAGTACTTCAATAATTTCTTTTTTTAATTCGTTAATTAATTCTTCCATAATATTTTATATTAATTTTTTTAAATTTTCCTCATTCAAATCCAAAGATGATCCGTCGCATTCACGTGCTACAATCATCATCAATACATCGCAATGATTTTCAAGATATTCCACCCAACCTCCCATAATATAATCAATGTCAGGACTATCATTAAAAATATTTTGTACGCTCTCTATATACAATGTAGGAGAAAATTGTTCGGAAACATAAAATGAAGTCTCTCCTTTTATTTTATATTTGATGGCGATCTCTCCGGTTACAATATTGGCAAGGGTATAGACAAAAACCGATGGACTTGGATAGAAGTTATCTGGTTCAATCGTCTTTTGGTAGGCGAGGTCATCATCAAGGGAAGCCGCATGGTTGAAACAACAAATTGCCCAATTATCTTTTACTTCAGATGAATTTTGGGCGAGATGATTCATGGCAATTTCAGATGCCAAAATACCCGCTTTTGAAAGTCTATCCATTTTGAAAAATTTCGGATAGTCCATCTTGATATATTTGTAAATATTTGATAACCAATCGTTTGGTGATAATTCTTTGTTTGATAATAGGGTTTCTCCATTAAGGATGAGTTGCTGATTGGTGAGTCGGCTATAAGAGAGGATTTTAGGTTGTATATTTTTCATCGGATTCCTCCTTTCTGTGCTAAAAGGAGTGCTGCGTTGCCGCCGCCGAAGCCTGAAATGATTTTTAAAAATGCTGTTTTGAGGGTCTTTTCTTCATGAAGGGGAACCCGAATAGGGGAGGCTGTACCTGTATTTTGGGTGCCCCGTGTTTTCCAAATGCGGTTTTGCAAGAGGGCTTGGGCAGAGAGGATAACTTCAATAACTCCTGCAGCCCCCAAGGCATGACCATAATATCCTTTCAAACTATTGACAGGACAAGCAGATAATTGGGCGCGTTGAATAGCGATGGATTCCATATCATCGTTGTAGCGTGTGGCTGTTCCGTGGGCGTTGATAAAAGCAATAGATTCTTTATCAAAGTTTTGCATTGTTTTTTCTATGGCAGCAAAAAGTCCTTCTGCGGTACGCGAGGGTCCTGAAATGTGGTTGGCATCATTACAGATTGCCCCACGAAGCAAGCAGAGTGTATTTGCATTTACTTTTGGGTGGTTGTCAAAGTGGGTATAGACGATGGCAGCTGCCCCTTCGCCCAAATTCAAACCGGTTCGGTCTGCATCAAAAGGATGGCAGAGTTCTGGCGATAGCGCCTTGAATGATTGGAATCCTGAAATGACGAATTTAGACAGTACGTCCGCCCCAATGACTACTGCATATTTATATTGGGGATTGGTTAAGGCTCTGGCAGCGGCAATTTGGGCAGCGCAACCGGAGATACAGGCATTGCTTACCACCAACGGTTCGTTGGGGTTCCCGAAATATTGTGCAATGAGCTGGGCAGAACGCCACAAAAACAGACGTTCTTTTTCAAAACCATCCTGATTTTCAAGTAATTCAATATTCCCTTTGGTCGTAGATAAAATGAAAAGTACCTCTTTGCGGGAAGCGTCTATGTCGGCGTTTTGGATGGCGCCGGCGGCTGCCAAAATGGCTATTTTTTCAAATCTTGTGTATCGGAACGCTTCTTTTGCTCGGTTAGCAAAAGTGTGCTCAATGTGGTTCTTTTCAAACAAAGAGGCAAAAAACGGTTCTGGCAGATTGAAGGCGCCGTCGTAATAGGCTAAGGCAGAATGCCCTTCTGACAATGCTTGCACATTTTCAGAAGTAGTACTCCCCATTGGAGAAAAGATACAGTCACCTATATTATACAACACTTTCATAATAAGCCATTTAGTTTTTTCCACTCATTAAAAAACGGGGGAGTTTCCCATACTAATTGATAATTGGTATCCAAAAACACTTGAACGGTATGTCCTGTGGCCATTAGTTCGTTGGTCTCTAAATGAAAAATCTCGTAATCGAAAATGATTTTGGCCGCCTCAGTGGGACGGAAAGTGATGATTATCTTTATTTTATCCTGATAACGGATGGGCTTTTTGTAGTTAAAGTGCAGTTCAACCAAAGGCGCATAGAATCCCATCTTAAACATATAAAGGTACTCTAATTGATACTTTGCGCCAAAGGCCTCACGCGCATCTTCAAAATACAGTGAGTAGGAGCCATGCCAAACAATACCCATTGAATCCACTTCACTAAAACGGACATCAATAGTTTTTTCGGCAGTAAGAGTTGGTATAGAATCTTTCATTAATTTTTTTCAATAACAAAAACTTTCATTTCGGCAGTAGCTAATGTTTGAGCGTTTAGGGTGATTTCGGCACTCACCAAAAGAGCAGGGTAAAAGTCAGAAATCTCCGTGACGGTTGTGGTGATATGGTCGCCTACAGCGGGCAAATGGTGTATAGTAAAATGGTTCACTGCACCGATAACGCCAATTTTTACAGGGTTTCCGTCGGTTCCCATTTTTTTGCGTAGTCCCGTACGGGCGGCGCACGATTGTGCAATGTTTTCCATTAACCCCACCGCTTGGAGTCTCCCGTTTTCAACAAAAAGTGTATCCTCTGCAATGTGATAGTCTGTAACCGTTTTATTGTCGTCACAGAATAGTACATTGTCAATCAATACGATAGGTTGTTTTTGAGGGATATAACTATCGGCTGATACGGGATATGAATTCATTTGATTTATCTTTTATCTATCTTTAAAGTAGGAATTTTTGAGGACTCCTACTTTAAAGAATCGTTTTACAATGTTGCTTTTTCTTCATACTCTTCATATCCCTCGATAATGTCACCCACCTTAATATCGTTGAAATTTTCAATATTCAAACCGCAATCCTGACCGGCAACCACTTCTTTCACATCATCTTTGAAACGACGGAGAGAGCCTAACTTGCCAGTGTATATAACGATACCATCGCGAATCAGGCGGATTTTGGTATTGCGTTGGATTTTTCCATCCAAAACAACGCATCCGGCCACATTGCCCACTTTGGTGATTTTGAAAACTTCGCGGATTTCAATGTTGCAAAGAATCTTTTCGCGGACTTTGGGTGTAAGCATGCACTCGATAGCATCTTTAATTTCATTGATGGCATCGTAGATAATAGAGTAGGTGCGGAGGTCAATTTGTTCTTTTTCAGCTAATTTGCGCGCGCCAACGGACGGGCGTACTTGGAAGGCGACAATGATAGCATTCGAGGCAGAAGCCAACAATACGTCGCTTTCTGTAACCTGACCAACCGATTTGTGGATAACATTCACTTGAACTTGTTCTGTGGTCAGTTTCATCAATGAATCTGCCAATGCTTCAACAGAGCCGTCCACATCACCTTTTACAATGACATTCAACTCTTTGAAATCGCCGATGGCAATACGGCGTCCGATTTCGTCCAAGGTAACGTGAACTTGTGTTCTCAATCCTTGTTCGCGGAGAAGGCTTGCCCGTTTGGTGGCAATGGCCTTGGCATCTTGCTCGCTTTCACAAACTTTGAACGTGTCGCCTGCTTGTGGCGCTCCGTTCAAACCTAATAGCAGTACTGGAGAAGCGGGTCCTACCGACTGAACACGTTGGTTACGCTCATTGAACAATGCCTTTACTTTTCCAAAGAAACTTCCTGCTTGAATAGGATCTCCAACTTTGAGCGTTCCGTTTTGTACCAGCAATTTGGCAACATATCCTTTTCCTTTATCCAAGGAGGATTCAATTACCGTACCTATGCCTAATCTGTTTGGATTAGCCTTTAAATCAAGAAGTTCAGCTTCCAATAATACCTTTTCCAATAACTCATTGACATTGGTGCCATGTTTTGCGTCAATCTCTTGACATTGGTATTTTCCACCCCATTCTTCTACAAGAATGTTCATGTTGGCCAATCCTTCACGAATCTTGTCGGGATTGGCTTGTGGTTTGTCAATTTTGGTGATGGCAAACACCATTGGCACACCAGCTGCTTGGGCGTGATTGATGGCTTCCACCGTTTGAGGCATGATGGCATCGTCGGCCGCAATTACAATAATACAAACGTCTGTGATTTTCGCACCACGGGCACGCATTGCTGTAAATGCTTCGTGGCCGGGGGTATCCAAGAAAGTGATTTTTCTCCCGTCGGCGAGTTGCACTTCGTAAGCACCAATATGCTGTGTGATACCGCCTGCTTCGCCTGCAATGACGTTAGACTTGCGTATGTAGTCCAACAAAGAGGTTTTACCGTGGTCAACGTGCCCCATTACGGTAATAATAGGATGACGTGGTTGCAAATCTTCCGGAGCATCTTGTTCTGCATGTTCTGCATGCTCATCGTCGATATTCACAAATTCAACTTGGTATCCGAACTCTTCTGTCAGCAAGGCAATGGTTTCGGCACCTAATCGTTGATTGATGGCAACGAATAACCCGACATCCATACAAGTCTTAATAATTTGATTGACAGGAACATTCATCAAAGTAGCCAATTCGTTGGCTGTAATAAATTCGGTAACTTTTAATATTTTTTGTTGTTCGAGTTCTTGACGTTCTTGTTCCAAATGTTCTGCCTGCCGTTGTTGGCGTTTGTCCCGTTTGTGCTTGGAGCCGGCTGATTTGCCGTGGGGTGCCATACGAAGTTGTGTTTCTTTAATTTGGCGGTCGATATCTTCTTGGGAAATCTCTACTTTTTCCACTTTTTTAGCCGCATTGTTCTCGTTATTGTTTTTATTAACGGGTTTGGCGGTGTTTTGTGTGTAGGTTCTCTTCCGTTTTTCCCCTTTTCGTTCTGCTTTTTTAGGATTCGCCACCTCTTTTTTGTTGGCATCTTTTTTCTCGTTGTTTTTTACGGATTTATGCTCAACAGGAAGTTCTATTTTGCCTAAAACTTTGGGCCCGGTGAGGGCTTCCACCTTCACTTCTATGCGTTCCGGTTCGGGGTGGGCGGGCGTGGTTATCTCTTTTTCCTCTATAGGTTCCTCTGCCTCTTGTGGTTTTTCGGTTACAGGTTCCGCAGCAGGTTGGGACTGTTCCACGTGTTTGGGTTTGCCGGCGGCTTCCAAATCAATGGTACGCAATATTTTAGGGCCTTCACTCTTTTCCACAACGATGCCGATGTGTTCAGGAGCGGGCTTTTCCTTGGCAGGTTCCGGAGTGGTTTCCTGTTTGCTTTCAGTTTCGGAAGAAGTGGCTGTTGCAACCTCCGTGACGGTTGTCTTGTCAACTTGTTCGGCTGGTGCACTCTCTTCTTCTTTTGTTTCCGTGGTTTCTTTTTCTTTAGAAACTGTTTTTCTCTTCGAGGATTGTGCTTCCAAATCAATTTTACCGACTATTTTAGGTTTGTTGATGGAAGTGACAATATGCTCATTTTCAATGAGAGTTGTGTTTTTGATTAAAAGCTCTTCCACGGGTTCCTCTTCTACAGGTTCTTCTTCTGTCTTGGCAGAAGTGGCGGACTTGTTGGAGAAATCCATATTTAATTTTTGCACCTCCTCTTTTTCCTTCTTCTCATCACCGAAATTTTTCACTAAAATTTCGTACATCTCGTCTGTCAACTTGGCGTTTCCGCTATCGTCGATAGGATGCCCTTTTTTTTGGAGAAATTCAACGATGGTACTTTGCCCGACATTGAACTCACGTGCTGCAGCGCCTAATCGTATTTTCTTTTTCTCGACCATATTATTTTTTTTGATTAATTTCTGAAATAGTTTGTGGTTTTAAAGAATGAATTAGTCTTCAATTTCAAGTTCTTCTTTGACTGCGGCGATTAATTCGTCAACTGTTTCTTCTTCTAAGTCAGTACGTTGAATCAGTTCTTCGCGAGGAACTTTGAGCACACTCTTCGCGGTGTCGCATCCGATTTTCTTGAATTCATCAATAACCCATTGATCGAACACGTCAGTGAATTCGTTCAAATCGACATCTTCTTCACTGTCAAGGTCGTCTCTAAACACATCAATTTCGTATCCGGAAAGTTTCCCTGCCAACTTGATGTTAGCACCCCCTTTACCTATAGCCAGCGAAACCTGATCGGGTTTCATGAATACATTGGCGGTTTTGTTTTCGTTGTCAAGCTCAATAGAAGTGATTTTGGCGGGACTTAAAGCTCTGGTTATCAAAAGTTGTGGATTGGTAGTGTAGTTGATAACGTCGATGTTTTCATTCCTTAGTTCGCGGATGATGCTGTGAATGCGGCTTCCTTTGAGTCCGACACACGCACCTACCGGATCAATTCTGTCGTCATAAGATTCAACCAGCACTTTTGCTCTTTCTCCCGGTTGGCGAACTACATTTTTAATGATAATCAAGCCATCATCCACTTCAGGGATTTCGGCCTCCATCAGTGCTTCCAAGAAACGGGGAGAAGTACGTGAAATAGTGATACGAGGGGTGGTTGATAACATTTCCACCTTCTCAACTACGGCGGTTAAGCTGTCCCCTTTTTTATAATGGTCGGCAGGAATTTGCTCCGATTTGGGAAGAATCAATTCAACGCCCTCTTCGTCAAGAACCAAAATCTCTTTTCTCCATACCTGACTCACTTCACCCGTAATAAGTTCTCCGATGCGTGGCTCGTATTTCTTGAAAACGATATCTCTTTCGTAATCCATCACTTTTGAAATCAGGCTTTGACGAAGGGACAAGATTTCACGACGGGCAAAATCTTGCATGTGGATGTTTTCCATCACCTCTTCTCCCACTTCAAAATCGGGTTCAATCTTGATGGCTTCCGATAAGGCAATTTGTGTGTTCTCGTTCTCCACTTCGCCGTCTTCAACGATAACGCGAAAGTGTTGGATCTCCAAATCTCCGCGATCTACGTTACAGATGACATTGAAATTGGCATCGGGACCGTATTTTTTTTGCAATACCGAAGTGAAAATATCTTCCAAAATGCGCATAAGACTCTTTCTGTCAATATTTTTGAAGTCTTTGAATTCCGCAAAGGTTTCAATTAAATTTAAGCGTTCTTCCATTTTTTTATGTTTAATTTTAATATTAATTTTCTAATTTACAATAAAAAACGGGGATTGTACCCCGCATCTTTCAACCCTACAAAAAACTCCCACCAAGTCAAGTTAGTGAGAGTTTGTTGTCCAACCAGGATTCGAACCTAGACAGACAGTACCAAAAACTGTAGTGCTACCGTTACACCATTGGACAATCTTTGAGACCGCAAAAATACAATTTTTTTTATTTGTGCGTACTAAATGCGATACATTTTTTTTGTATAATCTAATTATTTGTTTACCAATAATATAATTTTGTTCAGAGAGAAATTAATCTTTGATTTTATGGTTGAAACTCAAGCATTTTAACGATGCCGTTTTTCTTTTTTCGGAGAAAAAAAGGAATAATTTGTTTTTTTGAAAAATGATTACCACGTCCTAAACACACTTCCTCACTTCCTCACTTCCTCCTAATCTCTTTCTCCCTTCATCCTTTCCTCTCTAATACTCGATCTTCTGGGTATTCTCTTTCCAAAGTTTGAAAGTTTCTGTGGCAGGCTCCCTGTCTTCTTGAATGGCAGGTATTTTTCGCTCGAGATGGGGGAGCGCAATTTCTTCGTATATGAAGGAGTCGTCGAAGCCGGCATCGGCGGCATCGTCTTTGTTCGCGGCGTAATAGATTCTGTCGGGGCGTGCCCAATAAATAGCGCCCAAACACATTGGACAGGGTTCACAACTCGTATATATTTCGCAACCTGTTAATTGAAAGGTATTTAGATTCTTGCAAGCATCGCGGATAGCCATTACTTCGGCATGTGCTGTTGGGTCGTTGTTGATGGTAACGTGGTTGCTCCCACGTCCGACAATTTTCCCGTCTTTTACCACTACTGCCCCAAAGGGACCGCCCTTGCCGCTCTTTAAACATAATTTTGATAGAGCAATTGCTTCCAACATGAATTCTTTCTGATACATATTCCTATTTTTTTTTGACTTGCAAAATTACAAATTTAATTGGAATGATTACCGTTAATTTTGCAAATGAAAAATCGTCCCTTATAAATCATCATTACCTTCTGTTGCTAAACTTATGTCCTTGATTAAAAAAAGCGCCTCATGCATCGTGCCAAAGGTACGAAATTCCAGTAACCTCAGACAAGGCTGTCAGGCTGCAGGCTGGGTGTGAAACTGCGGATTGTGTGTGCTGATGGTTGAAACGACTTTGGTTAGACTTATTGTCAAATATTCCTTGGCAGATAGCATATTTATATTTTAACATATTTTTTTGTAAAAAGTGGGATAAATATGAAATAAAATTGCTATTTTTGCCAATGAAATGTATTAGTGTATTTTTTTTACAAAAAATAATTATTAGAAATATAAATCACTTATAACCAATTATTTATTAACCAATTTTTTTATTATGAAAAAGTTATTTACATTGATGTTTGCGCTGTTTGCTATGGTGGCAATGCAAGCGCAGAGTCTTCTGAGTGAAGATTTTGAAAACGGCATCCCGGAAACGTGGACTACTATTGATGCCGATGGGGATGGATATGGGTGGAGTTGTATGGCAATGCCTGGGCATGATGCTAGTACAGATTGTGCCACTTCCCAGTCTTACGACAATAATGCCGGCGCTCTTACTCCAGACAACTGGTTGATTACTCCTGCCACAAACCTGACTTCCAACTCTACGTTGACGTTTTGGGTTTGCGCTCAAGATGCCAGTTATCCTACTGAACACTATGGAGTGTACATCTCTACCACGGGGACTGATCCGGCAAACTTTACACTTCTCTATGAGGAAGATTTGGACGCCAACGGCGGTCAACGTGTTCAAGGTGCATGGAAACAGAAAACGGTTGACTTGTCAAGTTATACTGGACAAACCGTTTACATCGCTTTCCGCCATTTCGACTGTACAGATGCGTTCTATATCAATATAGACGATGTGGAAATTTTTGAACAACCTACAGATCCTACGATTGTAGCCAATCCTGCCACTTTGGATTTTGGCACTGTTTTGTTGGGAAATAGCAATGTGAAACAAGTTGCTGTTACTTCTTACAATATTACGAATAATATTACTGCGACGACGACTGCTCCATACGAAGTGTCTGCCGATAATACAACTTATGCTTCTACAGCCACAATCCCTGCTGCAGGTGGAACATTATATGTTCGTTTTTCTCCAACTGCTGAAGGAACGGATAATGGTACGGTGGTTTTGGCAAGCGATGGCGCTGAAGACTATACCATCACCTTAACAGGTACGGCTATCGATTGTTCTACGAACGGAACCGTTCCTTTCACCGAAACCTTTGACAATTATGAGGGAGAACTTCCAATGTGCTACACTTTTGTTTATGCTGACGAGGATCCGGATGTAAACACGATTATTAATTATAATGAGAGTGGCGACAATTATGTTATCCGTTTTAGCTCATATAGCAGAACAGATTCTGCTGGTCAATATATGATTTCTCCTGAACTCGTTTATGACGGGACAGCCGATATGGAAGTTTCATTTATCGCTAAAGCTTATGCTTCATACGGCACGGAAACTTTCCGCATAGGATACTCTACCACAACCAATGATGTGGATGCTTTCACTTGGAGCGAAGAATATACTGCTTCTACGGAGTTCAATCCTTATTACATGACTATCCCTGCGAATGCCAAATATGCAGCTGTTTATTATACGGCAGATTGGCAATATTATTTATATGTAGATGATTTCGCTGTTAATGAAGCAACTTCTGGAATCCGTGTAAATGTGGATACTATTGATTTTGGTGTTGTTTATTTGGGCGATGAAAAAACAGAATTAGTGAATGTAGTGGGAGTTATGCTTGAAAATAACATTGCAGCCGGTGTAACTGCTCCATTTGCAATTTCTGTGGATGATTCAATATACGATGTTACTGCTTCTTTGGCGGTAGAAGGCGGCAATTTATATGTTAAATTCGCTCCTGTTGCCGAAGGTGACTTCTCTGCAACAATTACACTTACCTCTGGTGAACTTTCTAATGAAGTGTTTGTAAAAGGTACTGGGTACGATTGTACGGGTACAATAGGAGAACTTACCTATACAGAAGAATTTGGTGAAGAAATTCCTCTTTGCTGGACATACATTGATGAAGAGAGTTTCTTTACGGGAACAATGGAAGAAGGAAGTGATGACTATGTATTGGCATTCGGAGAAGAAGGGGCTATGCTGATTACTCCTTTGATTGAACCGAACGAAGAGGAAATGAAACTCTCTTTCGATTATATAACGCTTCTTCCTGCTGCAACTTACGATTGCGAAGATGTTTTCCGTGTGGGTTATTCTTCTACTGATATGGATGAGGATTCATTCACTTGGAGTGAAGTTACAATCGACTATGATATTACTGGCTTCGCACAATATGTTCAATTACTTCCTGCCGGGACAAAATATGTTGCCGTTGAAGTAACAGAAATGGGGTGGTATTTCGATGGGGATTCTTGGAATTTCTACGACAACTATCTCATTATTGATAACTTTACGATTGCCGCAGCTGAACCTGAAATCATGGCTAATCCTACTGACATCAATTTTGATTGGGTTCGAATTAATACGACTAAGGAAGAAACAGTTGCTATTATGAGTGTTAAATTGACCGAACCTATTACGGCAACCACCACAGCTCCATTCGCAGTTTCATTCGATGGTGCCACTTTCGCACAAACAGCTACTTTAACAGCCGCTGAAGGTACGCTTTATGTACAATATGCTCCAACTGCAGTAGGTACGCATACGGGTACGGTTGAACTTACCTCTGGTGAAGTTTCTGCTACCGTTACTTTAGCCGGTTCAGCTGTTGATTGCGCTATCGCTATCAACCAACTTTCTTGGACAGAAACTTTCGATGGAACATTCCCTCCTGTTTGCTGGACTGTTGAAAGTACGAATGCAGAAACTTGGACTTCTTATGAAATGACAGGTGATACTTGGGCTTCCTGCACTTATGCTGAAGATCTCCAGGATGAAGATTTGATTACTCCGTTGTTTGATTTCTCTAACTACAGCGGTCGTGATTTAAGACTCACCTTCGATTTCATGGCAAGTTATAGGTATGTTACTAATGATGATCCAGAGGAACAATATAATTTGTTGATTTATGTTAGTACAGATGGCGGGAATACTTTCTCTACCACTCCAGTTTATGATATGAGAAATGACCAACCTGAATTTGGAAATTACGAGGTAACGCAAGCCGCTGTTAACATTGCTTCTTTAGCAGGACAATCAAATGTGAAGATTAAATTCAACTACTATGGTACAAACGGTGCACAGATGTTAATCGATAACGTTACCATTGAGGATGCCACCGGCATTTCTGAAAACGTTGCCACTGGTGTTAATATTTATCCAAACCCAGCAAATACCGTTTTGAATGTGACTGCTTCTTCTGAAATCAACATGGTTGAAATCTATAGCTTGACAGGTGCAAAGGTTGCCACAATCAATGGCAATGGTACCAATGTTAAGGTAAATGTTGCTGATTATGCTAACGGCATGTACTTCGTTAAAATTATCACCAATGATGGTACTACAACAAAGAAATTCAATGTTGTAAGATAATACGCTACTTTATCGCTGCAACTCGTTTGCAGCGATATTACACAAAAAAAGCACTTTTTCGGGAGTGCTTTTTTTTATTGTCATCTGCCGCCGCCTGTAATATGGGGACATAAATCAAATCGTGCAATTTGTTTTGGCTGTCCGACAAAATATGGCCTTGATGAAAAAAACGTCAAAAAAACGCACATCATCTAATCGTGCCAAAGGCACGAAATTTTAGTAACCTCAGACAAGGTCGTCAGACCGCAGTCTGAGGAGTGGAGTAGTAGTGGATGTAGTAACCTCAGACAAGGCCGTCAGGCCGCAGTCTGAGGTGTGAGCTGCGGATTGTGCGGGCGTGCTGAAAGCACGCTACCTGTCATCACGCAGGAAATATCGCTCATCCACTACAACCCTGTGCTCTTCGGGAAAGGAATCGGTGCGATGGCGGTCTCCCCAAAAAGTAGCGTGCATTCTGCACGCTGGTTACCAGCGTCGTTGCCACCTCATACTGCGCTCCACTTCGTTCCGCTTATATGAGGTTACTAGGATGTCGTGCCTTTGGCACGCAAAAGAACAAATGGCTTTCTATTGCATTAATAATTATTACTGTCCGCTGCGGATGCAATGATTCCATGCCGCCGCCAAAACATGGCCTTGTTGAAAAAAATTTTATTCCAGATTGAGATTTTTAATGGAATACTTGTCCAGTTTGCTTTCGCCCCATACTTTCTTCCCTAATGCCAATGCTTCGGCAGTCGTCATTTTGTCTGTTTGTTCCAGAATACGCTGAACAAACACACATTGTTTAATGTCGGACTCGTTGTTGACGACAGCTTCAGCGAGGGCTTTGCACGTTTGATAGCCACAAATACGGCAATCCACTTGGGGAAGGTCGTTGTTGATTTCAAAAACCTTTTTCATTTTCCGCATGGCCACGGCAATGTCATCGTCCAATTTGTCCATAGAACGGGGAAGCACTTCGGAAAGGTGGTTGTTTTCTTTGAGATACTCTCTATAGTTGAGCAGGTTATTCTCTTCGGGCGTTACTATTTTCGGACGGGCTTTGGCGCGTTTTTTTTGTCTTTCCGCAATTAAAAAGCGGTTGCCGGCACAGAGAATGCCACCCGCACAGCTTTCGTCGCACGCGCGCAGTTCCAAGAAGTCAATATTGTCAATTTCCTCGTTTTCTATTTTTTCAAGAAACTCCACTACATTG
>JAEEUY010000049.1 GCA_016290715.1 Bacteroidales bacterium | reverse complement strand
TCGTCAGAAGACGATGGATTTCGCCCACTCGTACTTCAGCGCCTGCACAGCCTATCTAGTGAAGGACAAAGAGGAGTCTTCCATGGGTTTTGTCTCCCGTATGAGGGAAATGGCCTATAATAATCTTGTTGTCGAAGAACGCTGGCGTTATATCACTGGTGGTCTTTGGGAGACGGTTAAGATATCAGTGCTCTCCATCCTCTTCGGTTCGCTCGTTGGGGCTGCTATCTGTTGGATGCGTATGAACCGTCGCAAATGGATTTCCAACACCGCCGCAGTATATATCAACTTTATGCGCGGCATTCCAATGCTGGTTTTCTTGATGATTATGTTCTATGTGGTACTTGCTCCCATGGAAATCAGTGGTACGGCAGTAGCAGTAATTTCTTTCTCGCTGGTCTTCGCCGCCTATGTCAGTGAGATGTTCAGGACAGCGATTCTCGCTGTAGGGAAAGGACAGACGGAAGCAGGACTTGCATTGGGACTCACCAAATGGCAGGCTTTCCGTCATGTCGTCGCCCCACAAGCTTTGCACAATGTGATGCCTGTCTATAAGGGAGAAGCCATTTCGCTTATAAAAAACACCTCTATTGTAGGCTATATTGCCATCCAGGATCTAACACGGGCTAGTGACATCATTCGTACCCGCACTTTTGATGCTCTCTTCCCTTTGCTTATCGTCACTGTACTCTACTTCCTTCTTGCATGGTTGTTGGGAAAAGCATTAGATTTAACCGTTAAAAATAAGAAAAGACTATGATAGTGATAAACCATCTGACCAAGATATTTACGAACCCTGACGGCTCAAAGCTACAGGTGTTGAAAGATATTAACTGTGTGATTGACCGCGGTGAAGTCATTAGTATCATCGGACCTTCTGGTACTGGCAAGAGTACCCTTTTGCGTGCCATCAATATGATGGACCCTCCTACCTCTGGAGAGATTATCATTGATGGCGAGAACATTCTCGCCAAAGGCTACCCATTGAACAAATTACGCCAAAAGGTGGGAATGGTGTTTCAGAGTTTTAATCTTTTCGAGCATCTTTCTATTCTCGACAACATTACCATGGTCCCACTGCTGTTGCGTAATATCAGCAAGCAGGAGGCTGAGGAGGAGGCGTTGGCGTTGCTGCGCAAGGTGGGATTATTTGAAAAGGCTCATGCTATGCCTTCCGATCTCTCTGGAGGACAGAAACAGCGTGTGGCCATCGCCCGAAGTCTGGCTATGCATCCCGAAGTCATCCTTTTTGATGAACCCACGTCGGCTCTTGACCCGACGATGGTGGGCGAGGTGCTTAGCGTCATCCGGCAGTTGGCAAAGGAGGGGATGACGATGCTTATCGTTACCCATGAGATGAAGTTTGCCCGAGATGTCAGTACCCGCATTTTCTTTATGTATGATGGCTATATTCACGAGGACGGGACCCCGCAGCAAATTTTCGAAACCCCAGTGCATAGTGCTACCAAGGCCTTTGTGCAACGCATCCACAAACTGGTGTTTGAGGTGGACAGCCCTGATTCAGATCTATTGAGTATGCATTCCAATATGGCACAATTTTGCATCAAATACAACATTGCTCAGAAATATGAGGCAGTGGATGTCATTGTTGACAAAATGCTTTTGCAGGTGTTGTCGGAGTATCGGCCGATCACTATGCGTCTTACTTATAGTGAGCAGACGGAGATAGTTGCTCTTGATTTCATGATTCGCGATCTCAATAGTTCTCCACTGAAGAGCATTGATCCACAACTTCTGGCAAATGTCCGTATTCTTTCAAAAGAAATTATTGAGGAACCTACCACATTGGGGTTCAGACTGAAAGTGGTAGTGTGATATTTTGCTTTTTCTTGCCTTAAAATGCAAAATGGCGAACATTGCTGTTCGCCATTTTCGTTTGATTCTCAATAAGATAACCGATAATCTCTTGGAAGATAACGGTTAGTATTCGTCTTCGTGGAAGAAAAAGTCTTCTTTTGTTGGGTAATCAGGCCACAAATCTTCAATGGAGTCATAAACTTCACCTTCGTCTTCTAATTCCCGTAAATTTTCAACAATTTCCATAGGTGCACCCGAGCGAGTCGCATAATCTATCAACTCATCTTTGGTCGCTGGCCATGGAGCATCTTCAAGTTTTGAGGCTAATTCTAATGTCCAATACATACAATTTATATTTTTTTATATCTGAAATTTTAGGGCGCAAAGATACTATTATTTTAATATCTTTTACCTATTATATAAAAAAATTATTTTATTGATTCCCAGTATTTTTCGGGAATATTCTCTATTTGCAAAATGATTCGGGAGGCGATAAAGAAAAAATCGGATAACCGATTTACATATTGCAAAATGGGGAAATAAACGCCGTTTTTATCTTCTATTTCGGATAGAAATTGACATATCTCCCGTTCAGCGCGACGGCAGGTGGTGCGTGTCCAATGAAGCATAGCACAACTTTTGCTGCCACTTGGAAGTATGAAATTTTTCAATGCCGGAAGGGCGTTTGTGTATTCATCAATAAATTGCTCAACTCTTTTGGTCCACTCTTCCAATGGGCTTGCTGACCAATATTGTGTTACTTTTTCCTCTTCGGTAGCTAACATGCCTCCGGTGGTAAATAGGCAGTTCTGGATCCATAAAAGTCGTTCTACTAATTTTTTTGTCTCTTTATCGCCTTCATTTTCAAGTTTTAAACTACGTATTTCTTCTAAAGCAATCCCAATAACTGTATTGAGTTCATCAATGGTGCCGTAAGCATTGAGACGGGAGCAATTTTTGGGACTTCTGTGGCCGCCGACTAATGAGGTTTCTCCCTTATCTCCAGTTTTTGTATAAATTTTCATATCATTAATTATTTTGGAAAGGATTGGATATTTTTTTGTTTTCTATAAATTCTTCATCGGTAAGTGTGGATAAAAATGCTTTTAAATCAGCGATTTGTGCTGGTGTCAGGTGCGCTCCTCCTTCATTGATTTTGTGCATATAAGGGTGAACATACGCTGAATTTTGTAGTCCGCTATTGTAAAAATCTAACACTTCATCCAAGGTATTGAAGCGCCCGTCGTGCATATAAGGAGCAGAGACAGAAATATTACGCAATGTAGGAGCTCGATAAGCGCCTATGTCTTGGGTCATTCCGGTAACAGCGTAGCGGTCGTCTGTTTGGGTGAATGAATTATCTAAGCCATTGTTATAAAATAAATTAGTGGTAAAAAGGGGAGTTCCACCACCTCCATGGCAGTGAAAACAATCGGCTCCTTCTTCTGTGCTAAATAAGATATAACCTCTCAGTTCTGTGGCACTTAATGGAGTCTCTCCTCGCAAGTAGTGGTCAAATTTGCTATTGGCAGAAATGAGTGTTCTCACAAATTGGGCAATGGCTTTGCAAACCCGTTCTTTTGTGATTTCCTCTGTGCCAAAAGCTTTCCGAAACATGGCGGGGTATTCAGCGCGTGTGCGGAGTGCGGCAATGGTCGTCTCCCAATTGCCATTCATCTCGTTAGGATCTGTAACGGTATGTGCAACAATATCTTCAATATTTTGCTGACCTGCAGGTGCGTTTTTATGGATAGCGCCGTTCCATGTATATCCTTCATTGTTAAATACTAAATTGACAAGAGGGAGCGCATTGTGAGGCGTTGCTGTTCCGGCTACCCCTACCGGTCGTCCATCAGATAGCCGAGGGTTATTACTCCCTAAATCAAATCCTGCATTTTGTGTGTGGCAACTGGCACAGGAAATGGCTCCTCCATTGTTGATGGTGCCACACAATAAGGTATCGTAAAAAAGGTAACGTCCTAACTCAACCCCTTCCACTGTTAAAGGATTGTCATTCGGAATGTTGAGAATTGTTGGGAAAAAAGCAGGGAGTTCCAAGGAGTAGGGGGTGGGCTGTGTTTCTTCTATCTCCGTTTTTTTACATGCAGTCAAAGCAACCAAAAGGGTTATGATGATGATAGAATTTTTTATGATGTTAAGATACATATCAATAACCGATCGCTTCAAACTTGTTTAAATGCGGGTATTAGATAACGGTAAGTATCCCTCCTAATCTTTGTTTTTGAGGATTTCCTTTTGGTTTTATAAATAAAACGTAACTATATACTTGTAGGGTTTCAATTTTCCCATTTACGCTGCCGTCCCATTTGAAATAGGGATCTGTGGAGTGGTAAACCAGCATTCCCCATCGGTCGTAAATAAAGATTTCAATCTCTTCGATGTTGAGTGCTGCAGGGATATAGAAATAGTCGTTGTTGCCATCAACATTGGTTGGAGTAATGCAGTTGGGCAAATATAAGTCGAAGGAGCAAGGAGAAATTGGTTCCATTGCTTTTTGGTTGCATTCACCATCAAAAGCAGTTACTACATAATTGCCAGGTGAATGTACAACAAGTGTTGTTGTGGTATCACCAGTACTCCATACAATATTGGATGCATTGGTATGAACGACCAAAGTAGCTTCAAAAGCTTCGCAAAAATCTTCTGTTTGGTTTTCAATCTCAACGGTGATTTCATTCACTTTTTTGATGGTTACCGTATCGGAACCGATACAGCCGTCTTCGTTGGCTACAGTAACATAATAAGTTCCTGGTTCATTGATGGATAACGTTTGCGATGTAGCTCCTGTATTCCACGTGTAGGTGGTGTATGAGCCCGGATTAAGCACCACGGGGAACTGGTTATCATAACACAAGGTCCGATCGGGTCCTAAATTGGGCGATGGGATAGATGAGTAAGTTAAATTGAGAACGATTAAGCTATCGCATTCTCCTGGTGTATGCACAGTTTCTTCGTATCGTCCGGCTGCAGAGTACGTGATACCACGGAAATTGTATGTTTCACCTGGACAAATGGTTACATCTGTAATATCAGGAATTACGCCCGACAAGGTTAATTCCAAAACATCAATACTATCGCAAAGCCCGGATGAAGGAATGGTATCCACATAACGTCCTTCTTCGGTATATACATTGCCATTGAAAGTGTAGGTCATCCCCGGACAAATGGTAGCTTGGGTAACGTGCGGCAAGATGGGGGCAATGTGAATCATAGTATAGAGGGTATCATAAAAATCATTGAAACAGTTGGAGGTAACCCTTTCTATGATAACACGTACATTGTAATCCCCCGGATTTGCATATTGATGTACTACGGTCTCACCACTTCCGCTACCTCCATCTCCAAAGTCCCAGTTAATGCCAGTATATGGATATTCTACTTGGGTATGGAATGTGAGAGGAAAGTATGGACAGCCAGAAGTCCCGTTTTGCAACGAAGCGCTGGCTATGTCATTAACGTATAATTGGGCATTTAAATTGACGGTACTGGACCCTGCGGTGTAGGAATAACTTTCGCACCATCCCAACCCATAGATGTGTGCCACAAATCCTCCCATGGTGTTTCGTAAGGTGTGTGAACCATTGGTAATGGAGATTTTGGCATACGAATAGGTCGGATTGCCACTCACCGTTGTAAACTGACTTGAGACGTTTTGGCCGTCTAAAACAACCCCGCCCACATTGGCAGTCTCGGTGATGATATTCACTACGTGATACACCGAATTGGTTGTGGCAAAAGTACCAAAAGTGATTTCATCAATTTGCTGTTCTATAGGATTGATAACCACCGACGAAGGGTCACCATCATAACTGCCGTAGTCATAACCGGTGAAATACAAATAAACACATGCGGGTTCTGTGGTTTCGATGTAGGCAGATGCTTCAGAATTCTGCATGGTGAATTGGTAGGTTTGTCCAGCATTGAGTGTCGTAAGGAGAGAGCCGTTTTTCCGCACTTGGCAGTTGTTATTGAGGGCGGTAATCCGTACCACATCGTTATAACGGTAGGAAGAGGTGGTAACTACGAATTTCTTTCCCCAATAGGCAACAGGAATAGATTGTTCAACAATATGGTCGCAGCAGCAATAGTCTGTGCTGGGGATATTGGCGCAAAGGTCTCCTTGGAAAACTGCTAATTTCTTGCAGTCGCGGGCACAAATCCGCGTGCCGGTAAAATCGCTGTCATAATAGTAATATTCATCTGCAAGTGTTTGTACTTGGTAACATTGGCCTCTTTGCAAGGTTACGCTATAGGTAGAGCCTGCATATCGCCCGTTGGCGGTGTTGTCGGCTAAAGTGATGTCAACGGTAGTATTGTTTTCTGTCGCTAAAATAACAAATTCGCATTCGTTGGGACTGGGATAGGTTTGGATGATATATTCTTCCATGAGTGTTGGGGTGGGAAGAACATTGGTGATATCAAATGAAGCATCAATGAAATTGGAGGCGTAGCAAGAGATGGTATCCGTAGAAGTAATATGAATCCCTGTGTTGGTAACCATTTCACTGCCAGTAGTATATGCTTGTGAAATAGGGATTGTAACGTTGGTGATATTGCCTGCTGTAACACTGAAATTAGTGCTCCAACCCGTATTAGGATTGTTTACCACCCCACTACAATTCCGCATTCCTGTGATAATCAGGGTTAGTGTGGGATTTCCATTGGTGGAAGGCCATGCATTGGGCAAATAGGTTACCCAGAAATCTTTACCTAAAGTAGAAGGGTTTTGCGCAAATGTCCCCTGAATAAGCAATAGTATGGCTGATAATAGAAATATAAATTTCTTCATGATAGTTTTGTCCTTAATTAGAGATAAATTGGGCAAAAATACAAAATATTTTATATGGATTATACATTTTTTTGATAAGAATGTTGCCCTTAAAAATTTTTTTTATTTTTTTATCAAAAAACAATTTTTTAATGTATCTTTGCAGCCCTGTTTGAAACAAAAAAAATAGTCGTATGGCATTAGCAATAACTTCGCAGAATTTTGAAGAAACCATCCAAAGTCCGCAATTGGTGATGATTGATTTTTGGGCTACATGGTGCGGCCCTTGTCGTGCTTTGGCTCCCACTATTGAAGAATTGGCGGAAGAGTACAAGGGAAAGATGGTCGTTGCAAAGTGTGATATTGATGAGAATAATGAAATTGCAGTGCAATTTGGCATTATGAGTATTCCTACGGTTCTTTTTATTAAAAATGGAGAAGTTGTTGAAAAACAAGTGGGGTTAGTACCTAAGGCTAACTTAAAGAAGATTATAGATTCATTATTGTAAAAATTAGCCCGAGTGGCGGAATTGGTAGACGCGTACGTTTCAGGTGCGTATTTCGAAAGGAGTGCAGGTTCAAGTCCTGTCTCGGGCACAAACAAAAAAATAGTTTTGAGATTTCAGAACTATTTTTTTTTGCTAAAAAAGCATATTTTTAAAAAAAATAACAACAATGAGTGACGAGATTTCCATTATACGTGCAAGTGAAAACAATCTGAAAGACCTCTCTTTGAAAATTCCTAAAAAGAAGATTACGGTATTTACGGGGGTGTCGGGATCTGGAAAGTCTTCTTTATGTTTAGATACCATTGCTGCCGAGAGTCGGCGGGAACTGAATGAAACCTTTCCGAGTTTTATTCAACAATATCTGCCAAAATATGGTCGTCCGAAAGTGGAACACATGGAAAATATGCCTGTTACCATTGTTATAGATCAGAAAAAACCTGCTGCCAATACCCGTTCTACAGTGGGTACCTATACCGATATCTATGCGTTATTGCGCTTATTGTTTTCGCGTGTTGGCGAACCTTTTATCGGCTATTCGGATACCTTCTCTTTCAATCACCCTGCGGGAAGTTGTCCTCGCTGCGACGGCTTGGGCACTGTTACCGAACTGGACATTCATAAGTTGGTGGATTTTAACAAATGTTTGAACGATGAGGATGTGATTCATTTTCCAACATTTACCACTGGCGCATGGCGGTGGAAACGATATGCCTACAGCGGATTGTTTGATCTTGATAAGAAGATAAAAGACTATACCCAAGAGGAACTTGACTTATTTTTGTATTCGCCTCAAATCCGGTTGAAAAATCCACCTTCCAACTGGCCCAAATCTGCCAAATTTGAAGGAATGTATCCTCGTATGTATCGTAGTATCATCACTACCAAGGAGGGCAAACGCCAGCAGAAGGTGTTGGATAAAATGATCTCTACTTTTGAATGCCCCGACTGTCATGGCACGCGTGTAAATGAAAAGGTACGCAGTTGCAGAATCAATGGCAAAAACATTGCCGATGTGGTGGAAATGCCCATTTCTGAAGCAGTACATTTTATCAATAGTATAGATAACCCATTGGCTGTGGATATTAAGCGTGAGCTAATCAAGCGTTTGCAGGCACTGAACGACATTGGATTAGGTTATTTGTCGTTGAGCAGAGGAACAGGAACGCTATCCGGCGGCGAAGCACAGCGTATTAAAATTGCCAAGTATATCAATTCGGCTCTCACCGACATGGCTTACGTTTTGGATGAACCCAGTGTGGGACTGCATCCACAAGATATTGCCCGACTAAAAAAATCGTTGCGGCATCTTCGTGACCATGGGAATACCATATTGATAGTTGAACATCACAGGGAAATTATTGCTATGGCCGACCATATTGTGGATATGGGGCCTCAAGCGGGAAGTAATGGCGGTGAAATTACTTTCCAGGGTTCTTATGCTGATTTGCTGAAATCGGATACTATTACGGGAAAAATGCTCCAGTATAAAAGTTCCATCAAAAAAAATATTCGAAAACCCACCTGTTTTTCACATATTCAAAATGCTGATTTACATAATCTCAAAAACCTTTCTGTTGATATTCCACAGGGCGTTTTGACGGTCATCGCCGGAGTGGCTGGTTCAGGGAAAAGTTCTCTTATGGAGTATTTTCAAAACCATTGTGAAAAAGAGGTGATTTTCATCGGACAAAAGAATATTGGTATTAATCTTCGGTCAACGCCGGCTACCTATTTGAATATTTCTGATACGATTCGCAAGCTTTTTGCTCATGAGAGCAAGAGCAATATGCAGTTGTTTTCTTTCAATTCCAAAGGGGCTTGTCCTGCGTGCGGAGGCAAAGGGATTATTGTATCGGATATGGCGTTTATGGAGTCAATAGAGACAGTTTGCGATGTTTGTCATGGTACGCGTTATAGTGCAGAGGCGTTGCGATCCAAGTATCGGGGAAAGAATATTGCAGAAGTGATGGATATGTCGGTAGATGAAGCCATTGCCTTTTTCCCGGAACAGCCATTTTTATCTCAACTTCGTGCTCTGAACCGTGTGGGATTGGGTTATCTGCATCTAAATCAATCCATGAGTACCTTAAGTGGTGGGGAATTACAACGCATCAAGTTGGCGGACCAACTGCACCGTCGGGGAGAGATTTTTATTTTAGACGAACCGACCGACGGATTGCATTTGGATGATATTCACAAGTTGTTGCAGCTTTTTAATGAGATGACCGATGAAGGAAACACATTGATTCTCATTGAGCATAGTTTGGATGTGATGAAAGAGGCGGACTATATCATTGAATTAGGACCGGGCGGTGGCGAAAGTGGGGGAGATCTGCTTTTTGCAGGGACTATCCCTGAGTTGCTGCATTGCGAGGAATCGGTTACAAGACCCTACCTTATTGAATCGTTGCCGGTAGGGAACCAGCAGAGGTGAAATAAAAAAATCCCGCGGATTTATTGTCTCTGCGGGATTTTTTTGCTGATAAGGTTATGTTAGTGTTTTAGACATGCTCTTTGTTGAAGAATACAAACTTGCCGTCTTCGAGGCTATCGATCATAATGGTTCCGTTTTCCACGATGTTCCCTTCCAAAATATATTTTGACAATTCGTTCAATATTTTTTTCTGAATCACTCGTTTTAACGGACGGGCACCGTACAATGGATCGTATCCTAAATCTACCAGCAGATCCAAAGCATATTTTGTGAATTCCACCTGCAAATTCTGTTGCGCCAACAGGTTGTTTAATTGGGTAACCTGTAGTTTTACAATATCGCGAATTTCCCGTTTTGACAGTGGTTCAAACATTACAATCTCATCAATACGGTTCAAAAATTCTGGTCGTAATGTTTTCTTTAACAATTCGTTCAATTCTGCTTTGGTTCTTTCAAACACCTCTTCATCCGACAGGTTGTCATGGGCTGCATAATTATTTTGAATAATCTCTGAACCCAAATTGGAAGTCATAATGATGATGGTGTTTTTAAAATCGGCTACACGGCCCTTGTTGTCGGTCAGCCGGCCGTCGTCTAAAACTTGCAGCAGGATATTGAAGACATCGGGGTGGGCTTTTTCAATTTCATCAAAAAGTACGACAGAGTAAGGTCTCCGACGAATCTTATCGGTTAATTGTCCGCCTTCATCGTATCCGACGTAACCCGGAGGGGAGCCGATAAGACGGGAAACCGAATGTTTTTCTTGGAACTCGCTCATATCGAAACGGACGATAGCCTCTTCGGTATTGAACAGATATTCGGCCAAGGCTTTGGCTAATTCGGTTTTCCCTACTCCGGTAGTTCCCATAAAGATGAACGAGCCGATAGGTTTTTTACTGTCTTGCAAGCCTGCACGACTCCGCCGGATGGCATTGGCTATGGCCGTAATTGCCTCTTCCTGACCAATTACCCGCTTGTGCAACTCCTCTTCAAGGTGAAGCAGTTTTGATTTTTCGCTTTGCATCATTTTGCTGACGGGGATGCCTGTCCAACGGGCAACTACTTCAGCAATATCATCTTCGCCTACCTCTTCGTCAATCAGCGCATGGTCGCCTTGGGTTTTGGCCAGCTGAACCTGCAAATCTGCGATTTCGTTTTCCGCATTCTTGATCAATCCATAACGCAATTCAGCTACACGTCCATAATTGCCCTGACGCTCTTCGTTGCTGGCTTCTAATTTATATTCCTCAATCTGCTTTTTGTGTTGTTGAATCTTGTCAACAATCTCTTTTTCTGCACGCCATTTGGTAGAAAGTGAATTCCGTTGTTCTTGCAATTCGGAGATGGATTTATTCAGAGAGGTCATTTTCTCTTTGGAATTTTCACGTTTGATAGCCTCCCGTTCAATTTCAAGTTGGCGTATTTTACGTTCAATTTCATCCAGTTCTTCAGGAAGGGAGTTGATTTCCAATTTCAATTTGGCAGCAGCTTCATCTATCAGGTCGATGGCTTTATCGGGAAGAGAACGATCTGTGATATAGCGTTGGGAGAGTTCGACAGCAGCAATGATGGCATCATCGGTGATTCTCACATGGTGGTGATTTTCATAACGTTCTTTTAAACCACGCAAGATAGAGATGGCCGAATATTTATCGGGCTCATTAATCATCACCGGTTGGAAACGTCTTTCCAATGCCTTGTCTTTTTCAAAGTATTTTTGGTACTCATTGAGCGTAGTGGCACCGATAGATCTCAGTTCGCCTCTGGCGAGTGCGGGTTTGAGAATGTTGGCAGCATCCATGGCTCCGTCGTTGGAAGCACCTGCTCCCACAAGGGTGTGGATTTCATCGATAAAAAGAATAATTTCACCATTGGAATTGACCACTTCTTTGATGACGCTTTTCAAACGTTCCTCAAATTCTCCTTTATACTTCGCTCCGGCTACCAGCGCTCCCATATCCAGAGAATAAAGTTGTTTGGACTTCAAATTCTCAGGAATATCGCCGCTCACCAAACGATGTGCCAAGCCTTCTGCAATGGCCGTTTTACCGACACCAGCCTCCCCAATTAAAATAGGGTTGTTCTTTGTACGTCGTGATAATATTTGCAATACCCTGCGTATCTCTTCATCTCTGCCAATGACGGGATCCAGTTTTCCTTTTCGGGCAGCTTCGTTAAGATTGGTGGCATATTTGTTTAGTGCATTGTAGGTTTCTTCACTATCGGCGCTGTTCACTTTCGAGCCTTTCCGCAACTCTTGTATCGCCGCCCGTGTGCCTTTTTCCGTAACGCCCGCATCTTTCAATATTTGAGAAGTGGCATCGTTGGCCATCAATACGCCATAGAAAAGGTGTTCCAATGAAATAAACTCGTCGCCTAACTCCTGTGCAAAAACAATGGCTTTCTGCATGGCTGTCTGGGCACTTCCCGACAAATAAATGTTTCCGCCACTAACCTTGGGCAAACTTTTAATCTGTTTGTCCAATCTCGTCTTAACCACGCCAGGGTCGGCTTCTTGTTTTTTTAATAAAAACGAGGTGATATTTTCATCTGTTTCTATCATTGCTTTCAATATGTGCACAGTATCAATCTGTTGCTGCTGATTCTGCATCGCAACCATTTGTGCTTGTGCAATGACTTCTTGTGACTTAATCGTAAAATTATTTAAATTCATAGCATTATTATTTTTTAATTTATAAAAACGCTATCAATTCTTGCAATAATTTTGCCAAATCAGATGACTGCCAAATTGGCAGGATGCGATTATTCCTCGAGTTTGACTTTTTTCTTCCAGTTGAAAACAATGCCAACCTGGAAATTAGGATTCGACAGACGAGTACGGTTGATGGCTGGAATGATGTTTTCGCAAGTGGCGAAGAGGGTTACTACTTTTAAGTTGAATCCCAAGCCGATGCCCAAGTTGTCGTAACTGTTTTTCATTACGGTGTAGGCCACGCACAAATCCACCCATTCGGTAAAGGAGGCACTATAAGCTAATGTTAAGGAAGGAATAAGTGTATTGCCTACGCGAGCGGCTTGTGCCAATGCTGAAAAGCGATGCCGGTTGTTTAGATTATAATCAAATTGTACCATCATGCGGGTGTTCAATCCGGTAGTGTAACCTTTAATTATATTGGATTCGACAGGGAAATAACCCAATAAGGAATCCACCACTTCGCCTTGGTATGAACGGTTGGAAATGAAATTCTCCAATTCATCTTCATTGAATCCTGAGAACAGGAATCCGCCATTCTGGTATCGGGCACCATTGTCTTTTACCTCTCCTGAAAGGTTGTGCGCACTTGATTTCCACAAAATAAACCCGAGATCAAGCACGCTTGCCGACAATGTGAATCGATCGTTGAAGCGATATTGCACACCGAAGTCCCAACCCAATCCGAAATTTTTATAGATATTGCCAAAGGTGAATTCATCGGTTAGCAGTTGGAAATGTTTTCCTCCGATGGCGGTATTGAGATTATAAGGCATGATACAAGCGCTATTCATATCCACCTGATATTTCAGAAAAATATCGTACGTGGTGGGATCAGTGGCAATTTCAGCTGACAACTTTTTGGTATTGATATTGGCTAATCCTATTAAGAATTTTTGTCGTGCACCGAAACTCAAATGTTCGTTGAAACGGTATTGGGCACCCACACTTAATTCCCTGTAGGCATTGACGTTCAGTTGCATATTGATATCGGCAGGCTTGTCGGTATAGGCCAAATTCCCTAAAAGCACCATTCCAAAAAGATCTTTCGAGGCAGAAAAAGCGACATTCGCTTTCAGCCGGTAATCGAAAGAGAGAAACAGATTATTCAAGCGGAAACCGAAACCTAAAATTTCTGTGCTCACATCGGCCACCAGCCAGTTGTCGCGTTTGCTCAAACTGTTTACAAATTTTTGACTTGTAAGATGGGTTGGATAACCATTTTGCTCTTCAAAGAGTTTACCATAGCGGAAAGTGGGATTATATACTCCTGCTTGTATGTTGCTGATGACGGGCAGGGCAATATATACGTCACAAGGGGAGAAAGTGCCAGGCGAAGTGTAAATCTGCCATGGGTTGTAGCGCATAAAATGCACCATTTCGCTGGTTTGTGCTTGTATATTGCATTCCAACACGCTTAAAATCAGCCACAACCATATTTTAGTATATCTTTTTTTCATAATTCACGCTTTTACTATTTTACAAATAAACATTCCATTTTGCCGACACTTTCGTTCTCAAGTAGCGTCGAACATCTACATCCACTTTCCCATGCGTATTCAACTTCGCTGAAAGGAGCAGGTAGTCGCAGTTAAGCAGACGGCGAATTTCATTGAACTCTGTTTTATGAATATAGATGGGTTCACAAAATATAGGATCATTGGCATAAGCTCCTTGTAAAATATGTGGATTTACAAAGGCGGAATCGATGATTTCATAGTTGTCATCACAAAAATAGATTTGGGTTACAACATCAATGGGCAAATCATTTTCAAAGAGTATTTGCAGTGTTAAATCGCTGATACGATCGGCAGAGGGTAATTCAACGGCATTCATTTTGATGGTATCACGGAAAGAGATGTCATTCAAATCTATTCTGAGCGGTATCTCTGTCGCAATTCTCACACTAATAGAGGAACTGCGGTCAATGTGGATGGTTTCAGTGGTGGGTTCCACTACCACTTCCCCGCTTATATGAAGGGTAGAATAATCAGCATAGAAGTGGATGCTGGGGATAGTGGACATCTCTGTAACCTCAAAAGCAGCAGGGGAATTAGGAATTTGAATGTCAACAGGGGAAGGCAATAAAGAGACTTCTGGCATGTCTGCACCCGAAAAGTTGGCTGTGGTCAAATGGCAGGCTCCGTCCTTATCAAAGGAATTTTTTACAGAAACTTTAATAATAGGG
>JAEEUY010000048.1 GCA_016290715.1 Bacteroidales bacterium | reverse complement strand
GTATCCGTTTGCGAACATCGGCTGGAACTGTTTTCCTCATTTTCTGATCCTCCTTTTTTGGCTTGATGTCTTTAAACGGATTTTCTTTTATAAAATCGTTATCCACAAGCCAAGAAAACATCGTCTGGTAGTGGCGGAGATAGTTGTTGTATGTACGTGCCGACTTTCGGCCATCTGAGGCAAGATGCAACATGAACCGCTTGGCCGCATGTTTATCAAACTGGAAACAATACGTCACCCCTACCCCGTTGTCAGCAGCCCACTGTACAATGATGTTTGTGTACGACTTATAAGAACGCAATGAATCAGGTCGTAGATCCGATTTATCCCTCATAAACGCCTCGCACGCATCATTGAAACTTGCAGCTGCATTTTTCGAGTATTCCTCCACAAACGGATTCCAGCCGGAATATAGCTTTTCATTTAATGCGTGAACAAGGTGGCTTGCAAACTTCGCACGATCACGCGCACTTGCAATGTGGTTAATCCTTATTTTCAGCCTGCGCAACTTATGTGTAATGGGATCTTCGGCATAGTACCCCACATAGCAATCCTTTCCTTTATAGTACTGTGCGGGCTTGAATTTAACGAATGGGACAGACATATTTTTTTATCCTTTCTATGTTTTTTGGCATTGGAAAGGATCCGTTTAACTGTCTCGCTACTGTCTCAGCAGACTTTATAAAAAATCGGAAACCCTTACGTATGCAAGGGTTTCCGCACGTGGCGGGATCGAGAGTTGAACTCGAGACCTCCGGGTTATGAATCCGACGCTCTAACCAACTGAGCTACCCCGCCCCATTTTGAGGTTGCAAAAATAGAAAATTTCTTTTACCCTGCAACATTTCATCCAAAAAAAATTTACACGTCCCATATTTCTTTTAATTTCTTCATTATAAGGGAGTAACAATTCATTGTCTTTTTTTAATAGTTTTTCTCCATTGCCAATGTTTGCGCCCACACGCCAACAAATAGTATTTTTTTGTTAAAATCATTTGCAGGACCAAAGGGAATGATGCCGTTTTCTAACAAACATACCCTGAACATCCTTTATCTTTTCAATAATTGTCAGCAAACAGTATCTTTAAACATCAAATTTATTAATTTTGCAGCGCCTTACCAAATTCCAAAAATGAAATTCCCATTCGCCTTTTCCAAACTCAGCAGAAAAAAGAAAATAAGTATCAGCATCGTTTTGGCAAGCCTTATTCTCATTTTTGCCACTTGTCATTTTTTGTTTCCCACTATCCTTCAACACATTATTGCTCACAAAATACAAAATATCGAGAAAGAGAAACAGATTACCATCTCCCACTCTCCTATTGCAGTCGCCGACTTTTCAATATTCGGCAACATGGCCATCAACATTGCCGAATTAACCGTACAAGACAACAATGCCTCCGAAGCCCTTTTTTCTTCTCAAAATTTACATTGCAAAGTTCGGGTATGGAAAGGCCTCCATCGTTGTTTGGCCCTTCAGAGCCTGTCATCTGACAAAATATGCTTAAATATCGTAAAGCAAGGCAAATACAACAATTATTCCTTCTTGAAAAAACAAAACGGGAAAAACATTGGTGACCGAAACTACGCGCAACAAATCAACAACATTTTATCTTTATTGCAAAATGTTTGTCCTGATGAATTACAAATTAATCAATTAGAATTAAACTTTGATATAGATTCCTTAAAAACAAACTACCTGTTTTCACCACTACAAATTGTTCAGCATGAATTAAAAAGCAAACTCACAGTCTCCGCCGTAAACAATACAACAAATTGGGAATTAAGTGGTCACATTGATAATGCACACCATCTCTATCGCGGGGAACTTACCTTGGCACAAAATGACTTGTCGAACGCTGCCTTTGCACTCCCCAAATCTATAGAAAACGTACAACCCCAATTTCATCAAATAAAAGGGGAATTAAACTTCTACAGGAAAAACAATACGGAGACCAAAATATGTCTTGCAGCACAATTGGAACAATTTTCTTGCGAACATCGCTACCTTGCTGATCAGCCTATTTTGATAGATTCCATTGGTGCCCAACTGAACATAAATATTTTTAAAGAAAAAATTGAAATAGAACCTTCTTCAACATTAATTCTCAATGAAATAATAATTCATCCATATCTATGTTACGAACCCCTCAACGGGCAACATGTCATATTCAGAATCGATGAAAAGGATAGCGATGCCGGGAAACTGTTCCATTCCCTTCCGCATGAACTTTTCCAAGTGATACCAGAACTGCAAGTAGAAGGGAGTCTGGACTATAGCCTATCTTTAGACTATAATTCCAATCTTATTGACAGTCTGAAACTGGATTTCAACATCGGATGTCGGAAGCAAAATTTCCGCATCATCAAAGGGCTGGAAAACATCACCCGATTCAATGAACCTTTCGAATATGTTTTTTACGAAAACGGGGACACGGCAAGAGTGGTCCCTATTTCGCCTGAAAACCCCTATTTCTGTTCCTACACCGATATCCCTCCGTTTTTAACACAAGCCATATTAGCCAGCGAGGATGGTGCCTTTTTCCAACACAACGGATTTATCAAGTCATCGATACAAAGCGCACTCATTGCGGACATCAAAGCAAAAAAATTAGTACGCGGAGGAAGCACGATTTCCATGCAATTAATCAAAAACCTGTTTCTAAACCGAGGTAAAAGATTTTCAAGGAAATTTGAAGAATTCCTATTAGTCTGGATGATAGAACATTACCATCTTATGACAAAAGAGAGGATGTTTGAAATTTACGTTAATATTGCGGAATGGGGGCCTCATATCATTGGTATTGGGGAAGCAAGCGAATTTTATTTCAACAAGAAACCTTCCGAACTCACTTTCCCCGAATGTGTTTATTTGGCTTCCCTTATTCGTGCACCCAAACATTTTGCCTACACCCTCAACAACGACGGCACTATCACCGTGGCGAAACAACAGGAAATCAGTGCTGTGGCGCAACGTATGGTTGAAAGAGGATTCATGACCGAAACCCAATGGCAGGAATTTGATCCACAAATAAAAACAATTCAAACAAGACCATCAGAATAAACCTCATTATAATCAAATAATTAGTATCTTTGCAAGATTTTAATAATCCCCTGAATATGAGAAAATTTTCTTTGTTATTAATTGTTATACTGATAATTAGCAATCTTTCAGCACAAGACACTTTAAAAAGTTATTGGCATAACCAGCAATTAAAATCCATAGGCGTTGCCATTGATTCTGTGGAAGAAGGGCATTGGATATACTACCACCGCAACGGCAAAGTGCTGATGGAAGGCAATTACCATAACGGACAAAAAGTGGGCATTTGGAAAGCATGGTACGAAAACGGGCAAATGTCCCAAGAATACAATGCGGAAAATGGTCCTTTTAAAAGTTGGTATTCTACAGGAAACGTGGAAGCTGAAGGGACTTTTAAAAACGGTTTAAAAACAGGAAAATGGAATTTCTATTATCCAGATAAAAAATTATATAAAACCTGCACTTATCAAGATGACCAGCTGAATGGCGCCGTAACAGAGTATTACGAAAGCGGGCAAAAGAAATTTGAGGGGAACTACCTTCATGACCATTTGAACGGATATGCTTACTGGTGGCAAGAAAATGGGGAATTAGAGATGGAAGGCAGCTCCATTGATGATTTGCAAGATAGCACGTGGTTGTTCTATCACCCCAATGGCAAAGTGGGCAGCAAAGGGAATTTTCGCAACGGCCAGCAACATGGCCTCTGGGTTTACTATTTTGAAGACGGGTCGCTATGGAAAAAAGGGAACTTCCGTAACGGATTGCGAACAGGCGTATGGACAGCATGGTTTGAAACCGGAGAAAAACAACGCGAAGGCAGTTTCAATTTGGATAAAGAGGATGGGAAATGGGTTCAATGGTACGAGTCGGGAATTGTAAAAGACCAAGGATACTTCAAAATGGGAAAAATGAGTGGAAAATGGGAAGGTTTTTATGATGACGGAAAGAAAAAGTATGAAAGCGAATATGCTGACAATGTGAGAGATGGCATCTACAAATATTGGAATATCAACGGGAAGAAAAAAAGCGAAGGCTACTACCTCAAGGGTGAAAAACATGGAAAATGGGTGGAATATGCCGACAACGGACAAAAACTGGAAGAGGGGAAATTTGTGAATGGACAAAAGAATGGCATGTGGACTTTCTACAATGAACGTGAAGTGAAAATCCGCGAACAGAATTTTGCCGACGGCGTTGCAACAGGCCCATTCGTGGAATATTACCCCACGGGCAAAAAGCAGATGCAAGGGAATTACCGCAATCGCATGAAAGAAGGCACATGGTCGTATTGGGATGCCAATGGGAAATTAATGTATAGTGTAGAATTTCAAAACGGCAAAAAAGTAAAAGTTTACACTGAAATGGATAAAGAATTTGCCAAACCTTTTTAAATCATGTTGAAAGTCAGCTGTTTTCATTTCAATTTTATACAAGTAAACACTTACTTCCTCTTTGATGAAACCAAAGAAGCGGTTATTGTTGACCCCGGCAATTGCGAGGAAAAAGAGGACCAAGAATTAGCTGATTTTGTCCAAAAGAATCAATTAAAAATCAAATATATTATCAATACCCATCCGCACATAGACCATATTATCGGGAATGGCTTTTGCCACCGTCATTTCCAAGCCCCCATCATCTTGCATCCAGAAGGGTTGGAAATCTATCGCCATGCCTTTGCATACGGAGTAGCTTTCAACATGAAGTGCGATGAGGAGAACTTCCCTCCTGTTGATTTATTTATAAAGGAAGGTGATACCATTCGGTTTGGGAATCAGACGATAGAAATACTTTATACACCAGGCCATGCCGACGGCAGTATATCTCTTGTACTCCCCGAGGCATCCTGTGTTTTCGTAGGCGATGTCCTCTTTGAGAATAGCATTGGGAGAAGTGACTTGCCGACAGGGAATTTCCGCACCTTAATTGAAAATATTCACAAAAAAATACTTGTACTCCCCGACCATTACACCATCTACCCCGGTCATGGTCCGGAAACGACTATCGGTAAAGAAAAGAACAACAATCCATACATTCAACAGAAAATCTATCATTAATTCACTAAAAAAATGAAGGAAGAAAGTAAAAGCAATGGTTTCTCCAATACGGATAATTTAGAACAGCTGGCACAAGCTTATCAGAATATCATTGTCAATATCCATGAAGATCCCCAACGCGAAGGACTGGTCAAGACCCCCATGCGCGCAGCAAAAGCGATGCAATTTCTTACGCACGGCTACACTTTGGATCCCAAAGCCATATTGGAAAGTGCACTGTTTCATGAAGATTACAAGCAAATCGTGGTGGTTAAAGATATTGAAATCTACTCCATGTGCGAACATCACTTGCTCCCATTTTTCGGGAAGGCTCATGTGGGTTATATTCCCAACGGAACGATTGTAGGGCTAAGTAAAATTCCCAGGGTGGTGGAGGCTTACGCACGCCGTCTGCAATTGCAAGAACGACTCACCGCCCAAATCAAAGACTGTCTCAACGAGGTATTGCATCCCCTGGGGGTGGCTGTAGTTATCGAAGCGCAACACATGTGCATGTCAATGCGCGGTATTCAAAAGCAAAACTCCGTCACCACCACCTCCGAATTTACCGGTGCATTTCTATCACAATGGAATACCCGGCAGGAATTCATGCACCTGATAGGTGCTAAATTGCATTAAAATTTTATACCCTATGAAAAGAATATTCGTCACCTTATGCTTCATCCTGGTATCTGCTTGGGCAATAGCACAGAATACCCTTTCGTTAGCAACTGAACATTTACACGAACAGTTTTGGGTAAGTGTCAACGGCGTTCTGCAAACGACAATCCCTGTTCAAAACATCTGCCTTTTTGGCTTAGCTGAAGGATTTCACCAAGTGCAAATCACACTCAACAGTCCCGAAAGAACCAAAATAAACGCCAAGATATTTGTGCGCCGTGGCAGTAATAATTTCTACATCACACGCTATACTCCACGTAAAAACAAATATTTTTTGCGTGAAGTAAACTACGACCTTTTAACTACCACCCAGCTTCCCTTAAGGATAGAATCAGGATACGGCCCCCGTCCTCACCATGGAGGAGGTCAACCTTTGCCTCCCCCACCCGCTGACGCACCCAACCATCACACCTCCCACCCCACTTCCCACGCTTGCTCCCTGCCTGCTTCACCCAAGCAAAGAAATTGGTAGAAGGCGAAAATTTTGATGACGACAGGCTGGCTGTCGCCAAACACGTAATCCAACACTCATCCATGAGTGCGCAACAGATATCAGAAATTGCCAGCTTGCTGAATTTTGAAAAAAACAAGTTGGAACTTCTTAAATATGCATACCCTTTCTGCCGCGACAAAATGAATTATTTTATTGTGGAAAATGCACTCAATTTCAAAAGTTCCAAAGATGAATTGAGGGAATTTATTTTGAAAGCAGATTATTGATCAAAAGCCCCCATTAATCATTTACGGGGAGATTATAATTCCGTTTGCCGAAAATAGCACTTCCCACACGTATCATGGTACTCCCCTCTTCCACCGCAATAGGATAGTCATCAGTCATTCCCATGGAAAGTTCCTTAAAACTATCTTGCGTTGTGAAATATTTGGTTTTCAATCGTGTAAAGTAATCATGCAGTGTGGCAAATTCATGATGGATTTGTCCCCTATTCTCTGTCAGACTTGCCATTCCCATCACACCAACGATTTCAACATTTTTCAAAGAATGCAAATCGTGTTGTTGCAGCATCTCTTCGCATTCTTCCCATGAGAAGCCGAATTTGGTTTCTTCGGTAGCTATATGAAACTGCAATAAGCAGGCCACTCTTCTCTGGTGTTTTTCAGCCTGGCGATTCACCTCTTCCAGCAGTTTATAACTATCGATACTGTGAATCAGATGCACAAAGGGAATGATATACTTGATTTTGTTGGTTTGCAGATGTCCAATGAAATGCCAGAGGATATCTTTCGGCAAATCTTCATATTTTTTCTTCAACTCTTGGGCTTTATTTTCTCCGAAATGGCGTTGTCCCAATGCGTAAGCGGCTTCAATGTCGCTTTCGGGCTTTGTTTTGGAGACAGCTATCAGCTGGACGTGCGGGGGCAACGAACGACAAATTTCCTGATACTTATCTACATTCATCATATTTCTGATTCTAAAAAAAAGAGAACGTAATAACTTTTACGTTCCCTATATTGTTCAATAATGTCAATGATTTCTAATCTTCTTCCTCTTCATCATCACCGCCCATTCCCAACATGGACTTCCATTGTGGACTTTCCATGATATCCACTGCGTCAGAAGGAAGCAAGAAATCCACTGATTTGATTTTTTTATTGGGAGTAACCTCATAAACTTCTTGGATGATGGTGACGTTATCCCCTTCGTATTCGGTTTGGGTTTCTGCTCTAAGCACATAACCAACCAAACCAGGATAAGTCACAAAATTCATTGCATCCGTAGGATTCAAATCTTTAGAAATATACACTACTACCGTTTCTTCATCGTCGGTTTCCAAATCGGTAACCTTCACTTCCACTTTTTCGCATTCATAATTGGCAATAGTTTTCTTTTCGCCCGTATAATTGAAATCATACTTCATATTTTCCCTGCGTTCTTTCAATTTATCCTCATTGGCCTTAATATACCCTTTTCCCAAACCCGCGATATCATAAATCTGATAAAACTCTTTGCTGTCACCATTCATCAATGTGATAATGCCAACGCCTTCTTGAATGTGCATCTCTTGTTTGGAACGGTTACCGAGGACCAATTCAGTAACTTCACTGGGAAGCTGGCTAAGGAAATTGGCGTCGGTCGTCCCTTCTGCGGTAAATTTAGACTTGATGGTGTAGCCGGTAACTTTTTGAGCTGATACAAAATCAGTTGCACATACCAAAACTACAATCAAAAGAATCAATGATAATTTTTTCATATTCAATATTGGTTTTAAGTTATTTTCATCAATGAAGTTGCAAAAATACATAATATTTTTAATGCATCTGCATTTTCAAAAAAAAACGTTACTTTTGCATTTTTATTTTTGAAAAGGAAAATTTATCACTAACATTAATAAATAACGTATGAAATCAACAGTTTTTAAAGAGACGCACGAAAAATTAGGTGCCAAGATGGAAGAATTTGCTGGCTTTTGCATGCCTATTCAATATGAAGGATTGTCTGTAGAGCACCTTCATGTGAGAAGTAAAGTGGGTGTATTTGATGTGTCACACATGGGTGAATTCACTGTTAAAGGTCCTAAAGCGATTGAATTACTGCAATATATCACCTCAAACGACGTTGCGGCACTCTATCCCGGGAAAGTGCAATATTCTTGTTTCCCCAATGGGAAAGGAGGAATTGTAGATGACCTTTTGGTATATAATATTGCCGAAAACGACTATCTTTTGGTAGTCAATGCGGCCAACATTGACAAAGATTGGGCCTGGGTCAGCAAACAAAATGAGAAATTCGGGGCAGAAATTGCAAACATTTCCGACCAAATCTCCCAATTAGCCGTTCAAGGTCCGTTGGCGCTGAAAGCCATGCAGAAACTGACCGATGCGAACGTCATAGATATGGAATACTACACCACCAAAACCATCACTTTTGCAGGGATTCCGAATGTCGTATTCTCCACCACGGGTTACACAGGTTCCGGCGGCTGCGAAATCTACTTCCGCAACGAGGACGCTTTCAAGATCTGGGATGCCGTTTTTGAAGCAGGTAAAGAATTTGACATCAAGCCCATAGGCTTGGCTGCCCGCGATACTTTGCGTCTTGAAATGGGATTCTGCCTTTATGGCCATGAAATTGACGACACCATCTCCCCAGTGGAAGCTGGTTTGGGCTGGATCACCAAATTTGTTGACCACAAGGATTTTATCGACAAAGAATACATGCTCAACCTGAAAAAAGAGGGGTTAAAACGCAAACTCGTCGGTTTTGAGATGATTGAAAGAGGTATTCCAAGATTGGAATATGAAGTTTGCGACGCCGACGGCAACAACATTGGTGTCGTTCGCTCCGGCACTTTCGGCCCTTCCATCCAAAAATCAATAGGAACCGCATGGGTAAAAGCCGATTATGCTAAAATCGGAACCGAAATTTATATCAAAATCCGCAACAAACTGGTTAAAGCGGTTACCGTTAAAATGCCTTTCTACAAAGGATAATACTTCTTATAGCATTTATTGGCAGGAAATGGTGTTCTGTTACTGAACCATTATTTTCTGCCAATTGTTTATCTTATCAACCTGTCTCACATATAACTTTTTATGAACATTAATATCATTACTTTAGGATGTTCCAAAAATAACGTCGATTCTGAAGTGTTGGCCTCTCAATTCCGACAAAAAGGCCATACCGTTTTCCATAATTCGGTGCAAGAGAACGGGATTGACTGGGTGGTCATCAACACTTGTTCATTCATTCAAGATGCCAAGACCCAAGCCATTGATGAAATCTTACTTCAATTGGAAAGAAAAAAACAAGGGTTCATAAAAAAAGTATATGTCATCGGCTGCTTAGCCCAACGGTATGAAGATGATCTTCGTGAATCACTGCCGGAGATTGATGGTATTTTCCCTTTCTTGCAACTTAACAAACTGTTGGATGAACCGCAATTTGACTTATTGCATCAAACCGACCGTATTTTAAGCACCCCGAAACACTACGCTTATTTAAAAATCTCGGAAGGTTGCGACCGCCAATGTTCCTATTGCGCTATCCCTCTCATCCGAGGGAAGCAGGTTTCCAAACCGATTGATATGCTTGTCAAGGAGACAGAATCCCTTGCATCACAAGGTGTTAAAGAAATAATGCTCATTGCGCAAGACTTGACTGCCTACGGAATTGACATTTCACAACATCGTGATTTGGAAAAACTTTTACGCAAACTCGCTCAAGTTCAAGGTATTGAATGGATAAGAATGCACTATGCATACCCTATCAATTTCCCTTATGAGATTCTGGATGTGATGAACGAATACAGCAATATTTGCCGTTACATTGATATTCCTTTACAGCACATCTCCGAAACAGTGCTCAAAAGCATGAACCGAGGCGGCACGCCACAACAAATGTACAACTTAATTGAGCGTATCAGAAACAAAGTGCCTGGCATTGCGATTCGTTCCACCTTGATTTCCGGTTATCCCACAGAGACCCGTGAGCATCATAAGGAATTATTGCAGTTTGTAAAAGATATTGAATTTGACCGTTTAGGATTTTTCAGTTACTCGCAGGAAGAAGGCACCCCCGCATTCCCGTTAGGAGACCCCATCAAAGAACGCGAAAAAAACAGGCGTTTGGAGAAATTGATCGCCACACAGGAAGAAATTTCCTTAAAACTCAATAAACAAAAAGTAAACAGTGTTATGAAAGTCATCGTTGATGATGCAAATCGTGATTACTACATAGCGCGCAGTGAGTTCGACTCCCCTGATGTGGACCAAAACGTGTTAATCCGCAAAAAAGGCTTGCAAGGGAAGCTACAGACAGGTGAATTTTACAACGTCAACATTGAGAAAGCAGATATGTTTGACCTTTATGCAAAAAAAATATAAATGGGTTGTTTCATCGTAATTCTTGGCTGGGTGATTGGTTCTGCCATTGGCGGTTCCCTTGGTGGTGGTATTGGCATCATCATCGCCCTAATCCTTTCGAATATCATTTCTCCCCCAAAAATCCGGGTTACACGCCAGTCTTTCGGGTACCACTCATACAACCAAAAAGATTTCACCGAAGCATTGCTTATATTAACGGCCGATGTTGTGAAAGCAGACGGCCGGTTTGTAAAGTCCGAACTGGATTTTATCAAACGGTATTTTTTACAAACCATGGGGGCGCAGAAAGCCCAGGAAGCCCTGCTGCGATTACGGGAAATCTTAGAAGAGAACTACAACATCGGGGCAGTGTGTGCTGAATTACGGCAAGATGCCAATATCCACGAACGCTTGCTGATTCTGCAATTCCTCTTTGGTGTTGCCGCCGCTGACGGACAAATAGACACTTCCGAAATCAATAAAATCCAACAGATTTCTGATGCATGCGGCATCGGGAGAGGCGACTATGAATCTATTAAAGCGATGTTTATGGGCGGAAGCTATTACCACCAAACAGGCTACGACAATTACAATAGTGGAAGTTCATCTAATTATCAATCAAGATATTATAGTCATACCTTGGACGATGACTACAAAATTCTGGAAGTTTCGCCTGATGCCACCGACGAAGAGGTGAAAAAAGCCTACCGTACTTTGGCAAAAAAATACCATCCTGACAGGGTGAATCATTTAGGCAATGACATGCGCAAAGCGGCAGAAGAAAAATTCACCCGTTTAGGCCAAGCCTACGACAATATAAAAAAGGCACGGGGATTAAAATAAAATACTGATATTCAATTATTGCTTTATTTTAAGGTTAAAACAATCCAAAAATTTACGCTTTGTTATCAAAAAAATGTGTAAATTTGCTCCATTGTTTTAAGGAATGACAACAAATAACAAGTAATTATAAATCAATTAATTAAATAAAAATATTTGTATGGCAAAATTGCTTTTATTAGGAGATGAAGCTATTGCGCAAGGAGCTCTTGACGCAGGCTTATCAGGAGTATATGCTTATCCCGGCACTCCTTCTACTGAAATCACAGAGTACATTCAAAATTCAAAACAGGCGATTGACGGAAATGTACACCGTATTTGGGCTGGCAATGAAAAAACGGCTATGGAATCGGCTATTGGTATGTCATACGCAGGAAAACGCGCGCTCGTATGCATGAAACACGTGGGCTTGAATGTGGCAGCTGATCCATTTATGAACTCTGCCATCACAGGGGCTCACGGCGGCTTGGTAGTGTTGGTAGCTGATGACCCTTCCATGCACTCTTCTCAAGATGAGCAAGATTCACGTTATTACTCAAAATTTGCATTAATTCCCACTTTTGAGCCTTCCAATCAACAAGAGGCATACGATATGGCATACGAAGCTTTTGATTTTTCAGAAAAATATCATACGCCCGTGCTGATGCGTGTAACCACCCGTCTTGCACATTCACGTGCTGGTGTTGCCCGTCGGGAACCAAAACCCCAAAACGAGGTCAACATCTGCCCCAACCCGAAACAGTTTATTCTGCTTCCGGCTAACGCTCGCATACATTACCGCACCCTTTTGTCAAAACAAGACGATTTTGAAAACGAAGCATACAACTCCAAATACAACAAATATGTTGACGGAAAAGACAAATCATTAGGTATCATTGCTTCCGGCATCGCCTATAACTACCTGATGGAAAACTTTGTTGGAACCACCTGCCCTTATCCGGTACTGAAAATTTCACAATATCCTGTTCCTTCCAAACTCGTAGCCAGAATGGTGGATGAATGCGAGGCCGTTTTAGTAGCGGAAGAAGGCTACCCTCTGATTGAAGAGCAACTGCGTGGACTATTGAATCGCACGGGCAACATTAAAGGACGTTTGGACGGCACACTTCCTCGCGACGGAGAGCTAAATCCCAACTTATTGGCCAAAGCCTTGGGGTTAAAAGACTCTTTTGGCACGCCTATTCCAAATATCGTAGTACCTCGTCCTCCAGCACTTTGCAATGGCTGTCCACACATCGACAGTTATTTGGCGCTCAACGAAGCAATGAAAACACGCGGTGCAGGCAAAGTTTTTGCCGACATCGGTTGCTACACCTTAGGTGCACTTCCCCCTTACAATGCAATCTATTCTACGGTCGACATGGGTGCTTCCATTACCATGGCGAAAGGTGCTGCCGATGCAGGCGTATCTCCTGTAGTAGCCGTAATCGGCGACTCTACTTTCACCCATAGCGGGATGACCTCCTTATTAGACGCTATTTATGAAAATACGCCTATTACAGTGATGATTTTAGATAACAGCACTACAGGCATGACCGGCGGACAAGACTCTCACGCATTAGGACGCATCGGCAACATTTGCAAAGGGTTAGGCGTAGATGAAAAACATATTCGTATCATCACTCCTTTGAAAAACCAACACGAAGAGAATGTCAGAATAATCAATGAAGAACTTGATTATCAAGGTGTTTCTGTTATCGTACCCACTCGTGAGTGTATCCAAACCTTGAGCAGAAGAATGAAAGCCGCTCAAAAAAAGTAATT
>JAEEUY010000047.1 GCA_016290715.1 Bacteroidales bacterium | reverse complement strand
TGACATCAAGAAAAAGCAATAGCGTACATCAAAGTTTCCCCATTTCATACCCGACAATAACTTCCTATTGTATAAACACTTGCACAGTGTAAGCGCTATTTTCATCTATCGGGACCAACGACATATAACCTTGATGGATTTGATGATTTTGTATGATGACAGGATATTTTTGCTGTAACTGCCGGTGCTCCCGATAAAGTTCTCCCTTTTTCGCACAATAACGCATCTTCATCACTCCCCGCTGCCCCAAAACAACATATTTTTGGTAAAAACGGTGTGCAAGCAAACCCATTGTATTTCTAAGATTGAATTCTACCACAGGATTCCATTTATATTCATCATCTTCCTGATACACAAACATATCTACCCCCACATTCCCCTGATAAAATGGGACAATCTCTTGATTTATAAAATCTGTCAGCACTCCACGAATATTTGTAAGAATTTCTAAAGGAATCCATTGGGTTAAAAGTTGTTCGATTTCACTATCCGACATCAATATATTATGCTGATAAACACCATTGCGTGTTTGAAAAAGGGAATAACCCACAAAGCGTGCACTTGGCTCACACGAAAATTCCATGGCAAAATCTTGTACCACCCTGTAAAAATTCTCACCCAACACACTTTCATATTTACACATGGCTTGTTGCACCCAACCCAGCTGATGCTCATTCAGTTCCCCGTCAATTCTTCTCACTCCTCTTCCACTTCCCGACCAAGGCATTTTTAAAATAACTTGCTGATGCTCGTCTATAAAATCATTAACCTCTGCCAATGATTGAAGCTCACGAGGAATTTCGACCGGATGAAAGTGAGGACCAGCCTTATCTTGCAAAAATTTCATTGCGGCAATGGTCTGCCGCCGGTGCGACAGTTCCCGCCAACGCATTAATTGTGAATCCGTCGGCAATAATGAGGCAGAAACTCCCGCCCTTTCCAATTTATTCACAACACTTGCATTCCAACCCCATACTTCAATTTTATCAAAGTCAATGGTGCCAATTTTCTGAGGGGATATGACAGATGCATCCAATTGCAACTGCTGACACAGCGACACGAATTGCTCATCCGTATGAACATTTTCGCCCCATATATATGCCTCGGGAGAAAGCCATGCAAGCAAAAACGCCCCATCGTTGGCAAATTTGCAGGCCGACTGTGGCGACATATAATGGGGAGATCCATTAGCCTGAGCCATGTCATGATCTGGATTAAACAATGCAAGTATTTGCATATTAATTATTTATATATAATTTTCTTAACCATAAATCATCCATTTTAGAATAGACAAAAATATAAAATAATCCCGTTTGGAACAGACTAAAAAAATAGTTAGCGATAAGATGATTGGAACTGATTTTTCTAAAAAAAAATTAAAGTACAAGAAAATAAATTTTGTAATTTTGCAGGCTAAAAAAGTAAAAACAACCATTAATTTATCAACTATAATGAAAAAGATATTAATCATTGGAGCATCTGGACAAATCGGTTCTGAGTTAACTCCTGCTTTCCGCAAAATTTATGGAAGCGACAATGTTATTGCAAGTGATTGTGTTTATCCATTAAGACCCGAGTTGGCCGAAGCAGGACCTTCTGAAAAGATAGATGCGACAAAGCAAGAAGAGATTGCCGCTGTTGTCAAAAAATATAACATAGATACCATCTTCAACTTGGCAGCCATTCTCTCCGCCAAAGCAGAATTGAATCCCATGTTAGGTTGGAACATTGGCATTGGAAGCTTGCTAAATTGCTTGGAAGTGTCCCGTGAATTAGGAACTGCCTTATTCACACCAAGTTCTATTGGCGCTTTCGGACCTGAAACGCCTCATGACGGAACCCCACAAGACACCATTCAACGCCCCAAAACCATTTACGGGGTTACCAAAGTAACAGGCGAATTATTAAGTGATTACTATCATAAACGTTTTGGTGTGGATACGCGTTCCGTACGCTTCCCTGGCATCATCTCCAATGTTACTTTACCAGGTGGTGGAACCACCGACTATGCCGTGGAGATCTACTACGCTGCCGTGAAAGAAGGCAAATTCACCTGTCCTCTTGAAGCAGGAACTTTCATGGATATGATGTATATGCCCGATGCTATTAAAGCCATTGTGGATCTGATGGAAGCCGACCCCACCAAGTTAGTCCATCGCAATTCATTCAACGTTACTGCCATGAGCTTTGATCCGGAAATGATTTATGCTGAAATCAAAAAGCACATTCCTTCTTTCACCATGACCTACGACGTGGACCCGCTCAAACAAGGGATTGCCAATTCATGGCCAAACTATATGGACGACAGCGCAGCACGTAAAGAATGGAATTGGAAACCCACCTACAATTTGGAAACCATGACCATTGATATGCTCAAAGTCTTAAAAGAACGTTTCAATAAATAAATCGCTTTATTAGCCAAATTAAAAAATCAAATAGAGGCGCACTATCTTACTGCGTCTCTATTTTTTAACACAGACAACATGAAAAAACAGGATTGGGTTCTCATTTTGTGCATCGTAGTTTGCCTAACACCATTTTTCATTCCTTCCACCGGATTTTTTAAATGGTTTAACATTGCCACTTCCTCCCATCCTTTCATCATGGCATTTTTTAAATTTGCCATTTTAGCCACCTTGGGAGAGATGTTGGCTCTTCGTATTCGAAAGGGAGTATATAATGAAAAAGGGTTCGGGATTCTTCCGCGTATGCTGGTATGGGGATTTCTGGGCATCTGCATCACCATGGCCATGATGATTTTCAAAGCAGGGACCCCTTTTTTCATGTCGAAAGTTGCTTCGTGTGAATACCATTCTCTGATGGATATTTTCAACTCGCCCACACTAACATGGGGCAAAGTGGAAATTGCTTTCTGTGTGAGTGTTGCCATGAACACGATCTTTGCCCCCGTTATGATGACCTTCCATAAATGCACCGACATTCATATCAGTCAAACAGGGGGAACCATAGCCGGATTGTTCAGTCCGATGCCCATGAAGAAGATTATCAGCAGTATCAACTGGGAGAACCAATGGGGAGTGGTATTCAAAAAAACAATTCCTCTATTCTGGTATCCCGCCCACACCATTACTTTCATTTTGCCGCCCAATTTGCAAGTGCTTTTTGCGGCCTTATTGGGTGTTGCCCTCGGTCTTATCTTGGCTTTGACATCAAAATAGCAAATTATTAAAATACAGATATTTATGAATAAATTATTTCAAATCAATCATTTTTTGGTGGCTTTCAGTAGCTTTGCATTGCTAATCGGCCTTGCCTCTTGCAAAAAAAATTGTTCCTGCACACGCACCACCATTATTGAGGATACAGTTGTACGTGTCAACGTTTATGATGAAGCAGTGAAAAGCGCATGTTCTGAACTCAACAAAGAAGAAGTGGCTACCTACAACAGACCCATTGACTCAACGACATTCATTGTAGATACCCTTCACACAATGACTGTTACTTGCAGAGAACAATAGGCTTACGTATTTTTTATGCCTTTTAATATCAATGTAACTATCTCCTCTTTGCGATGTTGGAGATAGTTTTCCAATTGTACTTCGTTGGATTGGAAGAGGTCGCTATATAGAGGAAGTGACAAAAAGGTAAAGACTACCAAAGAAATCACGTCTAATGTTAAGTCAATGGTTTCAATAGGGCGTATTTTCCCATTTTTAATCTCCTCTTTCACCAATTTGTCCCAATTGGCATAATAGCCCAATTTTTCTGACTGCATTAGCAGGTGAAGTCGCAACATATTTCGTCTTTCCTCATTCATAATCAATTCCGTAATCAGGAAAAACGGTAATTTCCGGTTCTGCGAAAGCATTGCGAAATAGTTGTCAATAAAACGAAGTAGTGCTTTTTCAATATCCGTCGGTTGGTTTTCCTGGATGATAAAAGAGAGCACTAACTGGAATTTTTTCATAAAAATCTGTTGAAAAAGATTCTCTTTCGTTCTAAAATAATAATGTATCAGCGCTTGATTACACCCGACTTTTTTAGCTATATCTGTAGTAGAGGTTGCATCAAATCCCTTATTCATAAATATTTCTTCAGCAGCCAAAATAATTTTTTCTTCCAATGATGATTGTTTTGCCATAATCTAAAATTTAAAACAGCGTATCATTTTCTGTTAATGGATTAATTGTTCATGGAAATTGTTTTCTTACAATTTTCCACCATAAAGTGCAAGCGATTATACACATTTGCTTCTGAGGTGCCACTATCAAAATCAAGGAAGAGCAAGTTAAGATGCTGGTATAGTTGCTTTAATTTTTTTTCTATTCCCTTGGAAATGATGTGATTGGCAATACAACCAAAAGGTTGTAAGCTCACCACATTTTGCACTCCGCTTTCGGCCAAATGGCAAATCTCACCCGGAAGAAACCAACCTTCCCCAAAATCTCCTGCCAAATTCACTACTTTTTGGGCCAATTCAGCATCATCAAAGATGCTTGTCAGTGGACGATAGAATGGAAAGGGGGCACACACCTGATTAAATTGTTTTATTTTTCTGAATAAGAGATGATAGACCACATCGTTCAGCCATTGTGGAAATTTCACCTCCTTGATATGTAATTTTCTGTTAATATGATTATTAGCGAATCCCGTGGTGAGAAACCCTATTAAAGCGGGCGGAACCACTTCCACCCCATGTTCTTCCAACCAATTGATAACAAACTTATTACTAAATCCATTATACTTCACATAAATTTCCCCTACCACGCCAATCACAGGAACCTTTTTATCCACATCCACAGCGGATGTAAATGCTGCAACGGCAGAGTTCAGCAATTTTATCAGACCTTTGCTGTCATTGGCTTCAATAATAGGAAAAGCCTTTTCTGTATAATCGTTTTTCAATCGCAGGGCGATTCCTTTTTCTTTTTCACGCACCACCGAAGCATGATATAATTTTGCCAAACAATCGGCATACAGAATCGCGTGTATTGTGATATTCAGTACTTTACGCCATGGAATAGTAAATCCGGGCTGGTCTGCGCTAACCGATGAACTTAACGCTAAGGAAACAACAGGAATCTGCTCCAACCCCGAAGAAACCAAGGCATTTTTAATCAACGAATAGTAATTCGACGCCCGACACTGTCCTCCCGTCTGTGTCATCACAATCGCCACCTC
>JAEEUY010000046.1 GCA_016290715.1 Bacteroidales bacterium | reverse complement strand
TGGTTAATATCAATATAAAGCTATTTGTGATTGTGTTTAGTTGCCTTTCAGTATACGAGAAAATGTGTATCTTTGCGTCTCATGCAGGTGCTTTATGTTATTTATTTGTGGTAGAACAAGATTGTACCTCTCTTTTAAAGAGAACTTGCAAAGATAGCAATTATTTTTGAAATATCTGAATCATACTTTCAAAGTTAGGCAAATTATAAGTTCAAGTAAAAAAGTTATAAAAAAGGCTGACCGAAGCCAGCCAGACTAGTGTTAAAATGTAATTTTATCCATTATTCTTCAAATTGTCATTTTGAAATTATGATGCATAATTACAAATGATATTTTGAAAAACGATACTTTTCTTCAAACAACCTCTGGAATAACATGCTAACTTTTATTCTTCAAGCCCTTCTATAAACCTGTCGAAGTCTGAGAGGAACGTCTTGTCCTGTATTTTCCAGAACTTTTCGTATTCCTCCATGGCTTTGGCCTCGGCTTCTTCATGGCTCACAGAGCCAGCATCAGGTAAGATGTCGGCATCCGACACTTTTAAGTATTGTTCCAGCACCTGTTTCCACTCGGCCATCGTGGTGAGCACATGCCTGCGAGCCCTACGCTCTGCAATGTCGAGAAATGCCGTCGTCAACATATTCAGCTCATCGATTTCCTTTTCCGACAGATAATTCTTGGCTATTGTTACATCACTCTTCACTACCCGTCCGTCAGGGGCATTTTTCCACGTTGTCAATCCCATGTGCGGCTTTTCGGCATTGGAACGATTGTAGACAATTTCTGCTGCTGTCTGATGGCTTACGGCATAGTGCATCATGTTTTGCACTGTCTTGTAGAACGTCCTTGTTACCTCGCTCTTGGGGTCGTAATCGCTGCTGCACTCGGCATAGATATCCGTTATTTTCTGATAGTAGCGTCGCTCGGAGGTGCGTATCTCGCGGATGCGATCCAGCAAATCCTCAAAGTAGTCAGCACCAAACGGATTTTTACCTTTCAGCCGCTCGTCGTCCAGCACAAAGCCCTTGACGATATATTCCTTCAGCACCTCGCGAGCCCAGATGCGGAACTGCGTGGCTTCATAGCTGTTGACGCGATAGCCAACGGCGATGATGGCATCCAGATTGTAGAGGATAACGCCCTGTTCATCCCATTTGTCCGACGGAATTAAAATTTTTTTAATAGCATCGGACAAATGGACTTCTCCACTCTCGTCTATCTGCTTTAGATGGTATACAATATCTGGAATCGTCACATTAAACAACTCCGACATTCGACGTTGTGATAGCCAGAATGTACCATTGTTGAACAGCACATTTACATCCACTTTACCCGTACTTGTGCGATAGATCAGGATATTGCCTTCGATACTTGTTGACAATGCCTTTGAGTCCATCTTCTGTGTGAAGTATTGCTGGGCAATCTTGGTGATGGGCTTCTTCTTGTCGGCATTCAGAGCGATGGCAACACATGCTGTCCGCGAGAGAAGAAAAGATGTTACCTGTCGTGATGTTCCAGATCCGAGCTTTGCCATTTCCTCAATCTCTACTATATGTTCCTTCAGGTCTAACCCCTTCTCATGTTGCAGGAAGGTGGCAACCTTATCCATCAGCCGCTCAAAGTTCCAGTATTTCATGTAGCCCATCAGCCGCGCCAACTTGCGCGAGTTCCACCACTCACGCCCCTTGGTATCTACCTCCTTGATGCTGTCAAAAGGCGACTGCATTTCTTCTGCATGGAACATCCTCATTTCGTTATTGTCTTTATCTTCCATTATTTATATAACGTTTATTATCTATTCTTTAACAGATATGTACCTCGCTTCATTATCTATTTCCCCATGCTCTTGGTATATTCATCGAGTATGGTTAGGGTATGGGGAAAAGCAGTTTGGTGCATACCTGAAATATGGCTATACTATGCCTAAGGCCTGCTTCCCTGCATAAAAGAATATCCATATTAATCAGTTGTGCCATATTTCAAATCATTTATATTGTATGCAAAGATACAAATTTTACATCTGCGGTAGTTTTTTTTATCTATTTTTTATAACTTTTTTACTTGAACTTATAAATTATCCCCCGCCCCCTCGCGTCAATCTTGCCACAAGAAAAAAACAAAAGTCAATCCCTTCCTCCTTTCATCTTTTCATCCCTCGAAATTTTATCATTTTTTCCCCATTCCCAAATATTTTGGCATAGTTATTGCTATGTTTATTGGTGTTTTTATATGAATCACTCAATTAAGATAGGATAAAGGTATGGAACAATCCGTTATTGCCCAAGTAATGAAATACGACAATACGCTTCGTCAATTTGCTCTCTCATTAACACTTAACGCCGATGATGCAGAGGATCTTCTGCAGGATACTTACTTGAAAGTTCTACAGTTTAGCAACAAATATAGCGAGAACACCAACCTGAAAGCGTGGGTGTTTACGATTATGAAAAATACTTTTATCAACAGTTATCGCCGCAAACAGCGCAGCAAGATATTGGTTGACCAAAGTGAAGATCTTTATTATCTTAACAATCTGGTTTCCGACCCTTCCGATGCCGCCGATATGCATCATTATGTAACAGAAATCAATAAAAAAATCATGGAGAAGAAAGAGGAGCAGCGGAAGCCTTTTGAACTCTTTTTGGATGGATATAAATATCAGGAAATCGCTGATATTATGAATCTTTCGATTGGAACGGTAAAGAGTAGGATATTTTTTACCCGGAAAAAACTGATGGACGATTTGAGAGATTATGTTACGCCAAATCTTCCTCAGTCTGCTTAGTGGGATGCGATAACCAGAGCAGGATGGTAAAGAGGGGGATGAAATTGCTCCCCGCGCGCGTCTCCAACATGGATTCCACCAGCATATTCATTGCCACTATGATGACAAATCCCAAAAGCAATGCATCTTTTTTCTTGATGGCACTATAAAAAGGCACTACCAGCCATATCAATAAAGCCAGTAACCCGAAAATGCCCAAACTTAAGGTTGTTTCAAGGTATTGGTTGTGACAGTTCAGTTTTCTTTGGTACATGTATGTGTAACCCTTCGGTTGATAGGCATTTCGCAGCGTTTCCAGCACATCTCCCGTCCCCACACCGAACGGCATGTTTTCTATGGAGAGTTCAAGGGCCGTCTGCCAGATAATCACCCGCTGGGTCGTTCCATCGGAAGGGTTGTTTTTATTGCCGTGCTGAAGGGTTGAGATGGATTCGTTGATGCGGTTGGTTGCCCGTGGGAAAGTGGTGAGAAAGGCAAAGATGGGAACAAAAGCGGCAATGGCAAAAACCGTAATAATGGGTCTTTTCTGACGGTTGTTGAGGAATAAGACCATGCCCCATAGCAAGGTGATGCCAAAAGCAATAATCCCCGCCTTGGATTGTAAAAGCATTATTTCTATCGGGAAAATGATGAGCGCTGCAATGAAGATGATTTTCAATGTTTTGTGCTCCGCCAAAAGTTTTTTCCTCAACAGTTCCGCGCAAATGAGCCAACTGAAACAGGCGTACATGGCCAAGTAGGAGGGGTGGGTGGGGGCACTGCCGAAGAAATGGCTCGCATTCTTGTAGAAAAACTGCATCTTGTCTCCCGTTTGTGCAAAAATGGCAGCCGACCAGACAATATTTCCTATCGAAACTGCCAAATTTGACATGACAAAAAGAATCAATAGGGAAATCCAGTTTTTTTTATGCAAAAATGGCAGAAGAGGAAACAGGAAAAGGGGAGCTCCCAAAAACCACAATTTGCACTCCCAATCAGCAATGGCTTTGGCAGTGTTTTGGGAATAAAGTGTTCCTATCACAATGAAAATGAAGAATATACAATAGGTACATAGGGGAATCCACAATTTTTGTTGTGTATAGTAACGCCAAGTGTTTTTCCATGGGTGCATAAACAACCAAGTAAGCGCCAAAGCGAAAAAAATGGGCAACATCAAAAAGCGGGTAAAAGGAATCGTACCTGCCGCCAGACATAGTAGGGAGTAACTGATTTTACTGTAGTTGTCAGGTAAGTTTTGTATAATATTCATAGATTTCTTAATCATGAAAACGCCAAGTTATCCCCACCGAGAAACGTCGGTTCTGCATAGGATAGTCCGGGGTGGAGAAATAATGATACCCCATAACTCCGGATAAGAAGTGCGCCACCCTAAAATAAAAATGGATTCGCTGTACTTGCATGGAGATATAGGTGTCCATATACAGATAGTTGCCTATTTTTTTCTGCTGCTGAGGATAAAATTGATGGATGATGGGATTATAGCCGTCTCCGTAAAACAGGGTGTTGTATTCAAGGTTGAGTCCGAATTGGAGTTTTGCTTTGTTTTTAAATAAGGGGAAACGATAAAACAGGGCTAACTTCCCGGCAAAAATGGGCACTTGAATGGCTTTGGAACTGGAGTATTGCAAGTAAATGTTCGCATTGGCCCCAAACCCTTTGATATAGAAGGGGGCGAAGAGGTGCAATTGAACAACGTTGCAGTATTTTTCCAATTGGGTGGGCTGGAAAAGGGAGTCTAAGCATACATAGCGGTGCAACATAAAATAGTTGAATTCAGCCTTATAACCTTTGCGTTCCCAGAAAGCGCTGAAATGGAGCACGTTCTGTTTCTTCCAACTGTTCCGCCAAAAATAGAAATCATTGGAGAAATAGGTGAAAATATAATCAGGCGAACGGAAATAATAGTCGATGGCTGCGCCAATGAAGTGTCGGTGTTTCCGGTTAAGCGCCCACGTGATTTTGGCTTTGGCATTCACATCGTTCTTCTGGTATCCTCCTAAAGTGTAGAAAATCTGCCCGTAAATGTCCATAACAGAAAACAACCGTGTATGTATTTGTGCAAAAGGAATCAGGGTGTGTTGCTTATAAAAATCTGTACGATAGTTGGCAAATTCGTGCGTTATTCCTACGGTAGCATGGAAGAAATATTTCTCATTCTTATACTCTTTGTAAGGTCTGAAAGAACTCCATTGCAAGGTGTTGGAAATGGTATAGTATTTTAAAGTGTCGGCAACGGTGTCCTTGGAGAAGTTATTGGCATAAAAATATTCATAATAAACAGAATCAGGATTAATATCGTTGTAGTTGATTCGTTGTTGTTTGAAATCGAAAGTATGGGTAAAGGTTCCCCAGTATCCATTTTTCTCCTTTTTCTTGGATTTGATGTTTACATATTGTTGGAACTGCAGGTCGTGGGTGAGTAATTTGGTTGTAGCATTATAAAACTTCATGTTATAGCCTTGTAAATTATCAACTATCTGATTGGTAAAATCTTCAGAATGGAGCAAACCTCCATTTTCCTGCAAATTGAAATAGTTGATGATATAACTCAACGAAAACCCGTAAATCTGCGAAGGGATTTCATAATGGACAATGGCATCCAGACTGAGGTTGCTGTTTCTTTGATGGGTAAAATAGCCTTCGTTGGAGTATCCTCTCAGGTTAAACACATAATTGATCTTATTTTTGATGTTTTGTGCATGACTTGCCTGAATTTCGTTTTCGGTTGCGATGCCATAATTGTAGGCAATTTGGGTATAGGAAGTTTGCAGCTTGTAATACTGCAGATCTTTTTGCTCCTTAATATATAGCGGATACGGGAGGGAGATCAGTGCGAAACCGGGGCTTTTTTCATAGGTGAAATTGATCGGTTTGTGCGCTTGGCCGAAAGTGCCTAAAGTTTGACAGATGTTTTCTGTTCGCAAAATAGGGTCGTATAACCCGATATGATTCATCGTGGTGTCAATCTCCTTATAGTTCAGCGGGGCAAAAAATATGGTATTGTGTCCTGTGTATGATGTGGGAAGATAAAACGGGGAGATAGCCATAGCACTGTCAATGGTCTTATTGAAAAAGTCGTCGTGATCACTGTCGTCTTCTTGGGCAAACGCAACAAACATCGCCAATAGAAGAAAGGTGAAAAAGACTCCAACTTTACAAAAATTTGCAAATGATGTGCGTAATTCCATCGTAGAAAATCAATTCGTTTTGGCTATCTTGTAATAAAATAAAGCCGATTTCCGTTATTTACCCATTGGGTTGCAAAAATAGTATATTATTCGTTAATGTGGCAGATGATTATTGGAAAAAAATGCAGAACTTTGCAACTTCAAATTAATATGGATTTGTTATGCTGATAGCTTCGGTTCCCTTGGTTCGCCAAAGTGAAGATTTTACAATGAAAAATGAGCCCGTTTCATCTATTGACTTGATGGAACGGGCGGGTACGCAGTTGGCCGATTATTTGACAACGGATTTCCAATTAGATGCTCATTCTCAGGTTATTATTTTTTGTGGACAGGGGAATAATGGTGGCGACGGACTCGTGGTAGCCCGCAAGTTAGCCCTGCACGGTTGCCGTGTCAGTGCCGTTTGTGTGGCGGAAAACGATAAAACCACCCCTGATTTTAATATCAATTTGGAACGATACAGTCAGTTGCTTGGAAGGTGCGAAAATGCGCATCTTACAGATTATAGTCGTTTTGAAAGCAGTTATAAAGGGAATGAAAAGTGCTTGGTGGTGGATGCTTTGTTTGGTATCGGCTTGTCGCGGCCGTTGTCGGGATTTTATGCCCGTGTGGTGCGGTTTATCAATGAGATGAACCAGACTGTTGTCGCCGTGGATACCCCTTCCGGACTTTTCTTGGATGCACATACGCAACAGGATGTCCCTGTGGTTCACGCTCATTATACCTATACGTTCCAATGGCAGAAATGGGCATATCTCCTGCCTGAAAATGCAGCAAGGGTAGGGGAGGTTAAAGTATTGGATATTGGTTTGCAAATCCCTGATAATGCTTCTTTTACGGGGAAACTCATAGACAAGGAACTGGTACGTTCGTTTTATGTTGCCCCAAAAATGTATGCCCACAAGGGCAGCAATGGGCATGGGTTGTTGGTTGCGGGGAGCGAGAATATGCCAGGGGCGGCAGTTCTGGCAGCAACGGCAGCGTTGCGTGCAGGAATAGGAAAAGTTACCGTGCATACAACGGCCAGTGTGTTAAGAGTTTTGCCTGCTGTGCTTCCCGAAGCGATTGTGGATACGGATGTCAACGAGCAGTGCGTATCTTCGTGCAAATGGGAAAATATGCCTTCATTGCAAGCCATAGCCATCGGTCCGGGGATAGGAACGGCAGCCCCCACGGCGGCTTTGCTTAAAGACCTGCTATCAGAGGTGCATTCTCCTGTGATTTTTGATGCCGATGCGTTGAATATCTTGGCGGAAAATAAAACCTTATTGGCATATCTG
>JAEEUY010000045.1 GCA_016290715.1 Bacteroidales bacterium | reverse complement strand
TATGGACAGTTGTCTCTGCAATACCTACATCATTGGGTGTGTAATTTCCTGAAAGAAAGGTGTTTAATATTTCTTCTGGTTGGTATGAAAGTTGCAGTGTGCGAGCATAATCATTTCCTGTTCCCAAAGGTATAATGGATACATATACGGTAGAAGTGTCAATGCCACTTTCGTAGATTCCGTTGATTACTTCATTGATTGTTCCATCGCCGCCAATCACAATAAAATGGCGTTTCCCATTGAGACACAAATCCTTGGCTTTGAGCATCCCTTGGTTTTGTCCACTGGTGATATGAATCTGATAGGGGATATGTTGAGCTTCAAATGTATCTGAAAATAACTTTTTTATTTCAATTCGTTTTTGTTGGGGGGTATGGGGATTGGAAATAATTTGCCATTCGTGTGCGGCAATATCAATGTGGGCCATAGAAATTGTATTAAAAAAAAAGAGCGGCTATTCGCGAGAACAACCGCTCATGATGAATGAATTATGTGATTATGCGTATAATTCTTCAAAAATTTTTCTTAATTCCGGACTTTCGCGAAGTTCTTGAAGTGTAAATTCGGCATGTCCTTTGGTATAACCATTTCCCATGATCATATTCACGTCAGCGCCAATACCTTCGGCACCGAGAGAAGCTTTGGTAAAACTGGTCGCCATAGAGAAGAAATAAACGATACCGTCGTCTTTGGTACAAAGAATAGCGGTCATTTCTTGATCTGGAACATTGACACAGTTAATGGTTACGTCTGCCATTTTGCCATCGGTAAGTTTGGAAACGAGTTCGTTTACTTGTACTGGAGTCATTCCGGCAACGCTTTCCACTACATCGCAGAAGCCAAGGTCTTTGATGCGTTGGGTTGATTTGGGACTATTGGCCAAGCCGATAACTTTTCCCGTAACACCCACACGTTTTTTTGCTTCGTAGCAGCAAAGCATACCGCTCTTGCCACCAGCGCCAAGAATCACTACATTTTGGCCATATTGGCATAATTTGGCCGTTTGTGCAGGAGCTCCTGCTACGTCTAATGCAGATAGAGCAAGTTTTTCTGGCATATCGTTAGGGATTTTTGCGTAAATGCCACTTTCAAACAAGATGGCTTTCCCTTTGATGTCAACCTGGTCAACATCAGGACGAATTTCAATGATTTCGTCAATGCGGAGAGGGGTTAAAGACAAGGATACGAGCGTAGCAATACGATCACCTTCTTTCAAATCGATTTTGCCTTTCAAAGCATCTCCGATTTTTTCCACTTTACCCAAAAGCATACCGCCAGAACCGGTTCTGCGGTTTCTGTGTTTCCCTTGAAGTTCCACGTTGTAGAACATCTCTTTCTTCACTTCTTCCATCACTTTCTCTGTGCTTGCGCCTTCTCCTGCTTGCTGTTTGGCATAGTTGTGAATATCGGTGAAAGAAGCGGAGTCAATATTTAATGTTTGAACGTCAATCAGGATTTCGTTATCATAGATTTCATCCATGTTGTTGTCAATCTTGTTGGCTGGTTGTGGAAGAACACCTGCAGGTTCAATCACACGATGGGTTCCGTATTTATTACCTTTTTTTTGCATAATGTGTTTATTTTAAGATGATTAAATATTTAATAATGTCGTGTTATAAAAGCGTGCAAATTTACAATTTTTTTCCATACATTTTTTTAATCCATGAAAAATTATCGGACTTATCCTCTTTAATCTTGTAATATTTATCATCACGGAATCATCTATATCTTTTCGTTTTTTTACAAGAGGTAAAGGGATGATTTTTCATTGCTCTCCGCTAAACTTATGGACTTGATGAAAAAACGTCAAAAAAATGCACATCAGGCATCGTGCCAAAGGCACGAAATTTTAGTAACTTCAGACAAGGCTGTCAGGTCGCAGTCTGAGGTACGGATCTGTGTATTGCGCGTGCGTGCGGGAGGCACGCTACCTGTCATTAGGCATCGCTTATGTCGCGTATCTCCGACACGCTTTTTTTGCGAGTGGTCGCTCCACCCCAGACTGCACTCCACTTCGTTTCGCTTGTCTGAGGTTACTGAGATTGTGTGCCTTTGGCACACGAAGATCAAGATGCTATATATTGTACTGATAATCACTTATTTATAGTGTGTATACTGTACCCCATGCCGTCGCCCAAATAGGGCCTTGATGAAAAAAACGTCAAAAAAATGATGGAATAAAGCGTTAAGAAGTTTATACTGTTTGAGCGCATCAGAATACAGTGGGTCATCGTCGTAAGCCGATGATTAAAAACGACTTTGGAGAAAAATAACAGCGCGAGTTTTGTAAGCTTTATTTTGTGATTTATCTGTAAATACTTTAATATTAGTATATTACTTATATATACAAAACTTTTAGCGGACAGCAGTAATAATTTTTGGGCAAATGGTTTTGCGGTAATGCTTGCTGAATGTGCAAAGTTTTTATCAGTCCACACTTGTAGAGAATGACTACTTTTTAGTCACTCTCTACTTTTCAATTAGCCCGTTCAAGTTTTTTGGACACTTTTCCGCCATTTCAAAATCCTCTATTGGGGCGGGCGCTATTGGAAATGACGGTGCTGCGGGGGCGGACAGGGCTGCTGGAGTGCGTTGTGCCACTACTTGGCTTGCTGGCGCTCGTCGTCGTTGTTTTCGGGGCGCTTGATTTGTACGGAGCGGTTGGTTTGTTTTGCGGTCTGGTTGGGGACGTCTTGCTCGGTTGTGGGGTTGTTGAAGGTGGAGTGCTGCGAGGTGTGCCGGTTCCCCGTTCATAGTTGCTCAACGATTTTACCCGCGTGATTCCTGATGACAAATTATGTCCGCCAGTAGTTACCATGTCATTGTAAGTTACAATGATAGAAGGTGTCTTGAGATATTTGGCCGATGAATTGGACAAATTGCTCACATAAAAATTGCGCACTTCCCGCAAGTCGGTATTGAATAAAGACAAATTGTTTTTTCCGATTTGTCGCATAAGCATATTCATCTTTTGACTTCTTTGGTAAAGTTGTCGAGAAATGGTTTTGCTGCGACTCATTCCTCTCGGGTAGGAAAGGTATTTTGCCAGCTCGTTAAATTCATCTTCTGTCAGGTTCCCCAACATGTTTTTCACTCCCCAAAACTCACCTTTCAGGTAGTTCTGGTGGTCTTTTATTACCTTTTGATAGATATCCTCGCGCTGTTCGTCGCTGTATGTGAAATTGTGGTTTTGCTCATTCCTTGCCAGTTGCTTGTCCACCTGTTTTTTTTGATAGGCAGTGAAGTTTTTATGGGCAAGTGTATCGGCAAAATAGGTGATTTGAGTGTCTTTCAGGTCTCTGAAAAATTGAAGAAAACTCTTTACTGGTCCATAGAGGAGATAGGGCTTTTGTTTGGGATAAGCTGCATAAGTATTTCCTGAATAGGTAATTCCATTATCCATAAACAACTGATATAAAGCAGTATATTGGACAACGCGTGCCAAATCGGTGTTGCCTAATCTTGAAAAATACCGGTACGCCTGATTCTCATATTGCCGTCCAATGGAAACGTTTCTTTCCGGAGAATTGAAGTAAGATACGGGCAAAGAGCCGGTGCTGTGGAGGGAATAGATTGTAAATCCATCCAGATCAATGGCGTACATGGCATTCCAAGTATTCCAATTATACACCAGTTCACTCAAACCCAATTTGTCGAAAAGCGGTTTATCGAAAGGGTAGCGTGGTGGGACAGGGTAGCGATAATGGGCTTCTTGTATGGTGCCGTTTTCCGACCAATTCTTTAATAAAATGTCTGTGATGGTTAGGAGATGCCCAAATTCGGTGTTCTCCAACTCTTTGCTGAGATAGGTCGGGCACCAGTCGTGCCCATTGTTCATCTTGCCCGCCAGGAAGTCGTTGACATCCAAGCTTTGCGACAGCTCTTTCTCTGTAACAGAGGCCAACAAAAGCACAGTCTCAATATTCAGTGGGGGCAATTCCTCTAATTGGGCTTCCCGTTCGCGTGCAATGATGACTAAAGTGCTTGAGTCGGCAAATGCCCCCAGAAGCAGATCGGCATCTAAGGCAAATTGCCGTATTTCAGACTTTTGTGTTTCAATATCTTGATTTTTTGCGAGGCACCATGCAACAAAACCGGGCATTTTACTGAAATAGATGCCCCGTTTTTTTTGATTGAAAAAGTCTTTTACCACATAACTTTTAGTGGTATCCTTTAACTGGACGAACTGTTCCCCATCTTCTATGAACCATGCATTAAATTCATCTAAGGTTATTTCATAGTCCAAATTTTCCTTTACAAAATAGGCTCTCGGCTTTTGTATGGGCAGTTGTGTTGTATTGCATTTGTAATCAGATAAATATAATGCCTTGGATAGTTCTTGTGTGAGGTGATTGACATTCTCTGTGGTGGCGTTTCCTATGATTAGCAAGATATCCCGGATATATCCGTCATAGCCGATTTTGTGAGTTTTTATTTCTACCGTATGGGTGAATTTTGAGCAAATCTGTTGAAGGGTATCCACATTGAAATAGGGGGCGGGTTCTGAAAGGAGAATCAGCCGGCTGCTATCGGCAAAAGAGGCCAAACCAATGGTTTGGTAGTGCATTCTGAAATTCTTTCTGAAATCCTGATAAAGCGAATCTTTTGCCAGATTGGCTTCAACATTTTGAATATCAATATTCTGATTGGGGATAAACTCTTCTTCTGGTTGAAGGATTTTTTCGATAATATTCTGTGAATAATTGTCGGGGCGGTGGAAAAGGATGAGAATGATAGCGGCAACTGCCACCGCAATTGCCGCTACAAGAATGATTATTTTGCCTTTTTTGTCTCTAAAAATGTTTTTTTTCATTCAAAAAAGTCATTTTTTCTACTGAAAAAATCCTTATTTAATGATATTCATAGCAAAGTCAAAAACGCTTCCGGGAGTGATTTCGCGCAAGGGTTGACCTTGTTTCATCACCACCATGTTGCGAGCTTTATGATAAACGTTCTTTTCATACTCGCGTAAAGTAATCGCGTCTTTTTCCACCCAAAGCGCGGTTGCTTCCCGAAGTCCTACAACGGTAATTTCCGGGTTAACGCATTGGAATTCAATGATTCTGTCTTGACGGGATTCTCCGGCATGGGTCAGTTTGTCTTCCACTTCCACCGGATAGGGGTCAATATAATGGGGGTTGATTTGGAAAGGCACAAAGTCAAAGCAGTCAAAACTTTCCGGCATAATGATCGGCATGTCGTTGGTGGTTTTTAAGGTTGGACAAGCCACATTGGAGCCGGCACTCCAACCGATATAGGGGGCGCCTTCCAATACTTTGCGCCGCACAGGTTCGATTAGTTTGTTTTTATGCAGTTCGTACACCAAGTGAAAGGTGTTTCCTCCGCTTACCATGATGGCATCAGATTCATTCACTATTTTAACAGGGTCGCTGGAACTGTGAACAGAAACGATATCTGCCTTTAATCCGAAATCGCTGAAGCATTTTTTCACTTTTTCTGTGGCAGCGTTGTAACTTTCTTGGATGGTTTCTCCGTTGCGAACCACTGCGTAAGGGAAAAAAGCAATTCTTTTAGGGGATGATGTTCCTAAAAATTCTTGTATTAATGGCATGCACCAGCCTAAATAACTCTCTTTATAGTTTGTGGAATTGCTGATTAATAATAGTTTCATAATTGTTTCTTTTTTGATGATAAAATGTGGGCAAATATACGTTTTTTTACCTGACAATAACAGGATGAATGTATCTATTCGGTTAAATATATTTTTTGTAATATTTTTTCTTCCTTTTCCCAGCAGTAGTTTTGGGCTGCTTCTTTTTCGTTTTCCTTACACTGGTTATATAAGTCGGGGTTATTTAGTAATTCGTTAATACAATGTGCGATAGCTTGTGGAGAGTGTTCCTCTACAACGAGACCGATGTGGTTTTTGCGAACGATAGCGGCCATTTCAGGCAAGTTGCTTACCACGACAGGAATCCCAGCCTTGATATAGTCAAATAATTTGTTGGGAAGGCAGTACCGGTAATTGATGTTGGTGTCTTTTTCCAAAGAACAGCCGATGTCTGCAAGGCGTGTGTATTCAAAAAGTTGTTCAAAAGGCAGACGGGCGATAAAGCGCACCTTGCTTTCAAAGCCATGGGCGGTTACCCATTGTTTTAATGCAGGAATGCGATCGCCGTCGCCAATAATGAGCAGTAATGCTTGGGGAATCCACTGCATCGCAGCAATGAGTTCTTCTGTGCCCCTGTCCATATTAATCGCTCCTTGCATGATGATAATTCGCTGATTTTGAGGGAGATTTAAACTCTGCCGGGTTGCTGAGGGGACAGGACAATGCCTTGTTGGAACATTGCGTACAACGACAACCTTGTTTTTCCGGGGATATTCAGCATCGTAAATATCAGCAATGGATTGGCATACTGTAGTGATATGGTCTATTTTGGGGAAACAGAAGCGCTCTATCCGTTTCCATATTTTTTGTACGCGCGGGCGATTTGCCAACTCGGGAACTCCACAAAAATATTCGTGGCTGTCGTAAATGATTTTTTTGTTTTTCAGACGGCTAACAAGAAAATTGGGGAG
>JAEEUY010000044.1 GCA_016290715.1 Bacteroidales bacterium | reverse complement strand
TTTTTTTATGGATAAGTATTTTTTACTTTTCATATATTTTTTAAAACGGATAATCAGTACCATGAGTGGTACTTCCCGCATCAGGGACGAATCCTCCCGTTCCTTTAATCAATGATATTGCTAGGTTACAATATATTGTGTCAAAGTTCCCATTCTTCTTCAAACCATTCAAGTTTACAATCAGCATATCCTCCAAAAGCATACTGGTAATGACGGTTTTTAGATAGACGTTCTTTTGTGAGGAGTTGCCTAATATTACAAAAGGGTAGGGTGTCTAATTGGTAATACTGATTGCTTTTTATAGGAGAATTATTGACAGAAAACATTTCGAGCGTCCTTATATTTTTTAAAAACTTAATATCATTGATTGATTTTCGTTGGGAAAAACATATTCCTCGTAAAGGCAACACTGAAAGGACACTGAAGTCAGTAATATTGTTACATCCATGAATTCTTAACCATTGAAGTTGTAGTTGGGAAAGTGCCGAAATATCGTTTAGTTGCCTACAATTTTCTAGATGAAGTATTTTGAGTTTTGTAAATTTTTTTATCCATTCAAGACTATTCCATTTACCACCAATTATACACAATTCTTCTAATTGTGATTGATCCTCGAACCAAGAATAAAAATCCAATGGAGGTGTGGTAATTTTTAGAGATTTTACCCAGAAAGGAATTTTAGATTTAATGCCATTCCTTTCATAAGTTATTTTCTTAAGATTTGGCAACATATGAAGCTCTATTTTAGCGTTTAGAGGATAATCAAATAATCTTGGAATCACTAATTCTTGGAGTGATGAACTATTGATCATAATTGTTTCGGCATTTGCTGTTAGGCATAAGTACTGCAAAAAGAAATGATTGGTAAAGTTCAAATGTAATGTTTTTGGACAATTAGAAAAAACAGTATATAAATTCTTTACATTTGATGATACAATAGAAACATTTTCATTTTGTAAAGGAATGCATTTCGAAAGGGCAATACTTGTAACATTAACCCTATCTGCATATGTCCAAAAAGCTTGTTCTGGAGGACAACTCTCATTCCAAACGGCTACTAATTGATGTTTGGAAGCAAAATTTAAAGAAGATTCTATATTTTTCAAACCTATATCAATCCAATTACTACATTCTATTCCAAAACAACGAAATAGATAACTGCCTAACGAGCGATTATTATTTAAAAAAAGAGGTTGTGTTATAATTTGACTCTTTATAATATCATATTTTTTTTCAAACCATTTATCTAGTATAGAGATTCTATGTAAGCCAATCTGTGCGAGATAAGGAATTTCAAAGAATTTTCTATCAATATGTTTTTCATCTGAGATTTCAGAAAGAAAATCTGGACCATTATATATTTTTATATCTTGTAAGATATATTGACACCATTTTACAAACAATTCACGATAAATAGAATATGCTTTTTGGGGAGTGTCGCAATATTCCTGTTCACTATAATAATCCGTCGTTATGTATAACGATGGAACTTTCCCACTTATTACCCAAATAAATTCATCTACTTCATTCCCGTCAATTACATATTTTGATGATAAATCGTGCTTTCCTTCTATCCTAAATAGAAAAATAGCGAAATTGTTTGGAATGTAACAACCAACAAATTCGTCTATTATTTTGTCACACCATGGCATCGCATACAAATATGCACGTGCTTTGTAAAGTAGTTTTTCTTGTGCAGGACATTGAACAAGATCAACTTCATTTACAGTATTCCATTGTATTTCATTTATATTTGAACGCATGATAGTCAAAAATGATTACTTAATTCCTATACGCTTTTTTCCCCATCGTATAAAATCACCTCTCATTTTATGGTGATTCATATGTTCATCATGAGGCATTGGTCGAATATTGCCAAGGTCATTATTTCCACCATCAGCCAACGGTAGAATGTGTTCTACATCTTGATTATTACCAAAGCTATCTTTTGGCCATGGTTTCCCTGTTGCCTCTTCCCATCTTTTTCTTATTGTTTTAGAAGGGACTCTCTTGCATTGATTATGGCTAAGAATAGCCACTAATGACGGCGCTTGAAAGGCAGACGAGCATGAGCGCGCCGCAGCTTTCCGCCTGTTCAAGATCCTCCCCCCATCCTGAATAGCTGCCGAAGGTGGCGTTGCCGGAGAAACGGCAGTTTTCAAGCGTGGCGGTGCCCACCGCGACAAACACGGCGGCGGTCATCCAGTTGCCCGTCCAGTACTCGTACGTGTAGCCTCCGCTCGTATAACTGGTCCTGCGCCCCGCGCGGCAGTCCTCGAAGGCGCAGTTGACAAGCGTGACGTCGGAGTCGCTGAAATCCAGGGCGGTCCCGCGGCTGTCGCTCATCCCGTTCCGGAAGACAAGCCCCGACGCCTTGAAGGAGGTCCCGTAGGAGGCGTTGAGGAAGTGCCCGGAGTCCTCGAGGTCGACGACGGGGCGTGCACCCGTGCCGTCGAAGAGGATTTTCACATCCCTTCCTGAGACGGCCAGGCCGCGGTTGCCGGGGCCCGAATAGGTGCCCGACGCCACCAGCACGGCGTTTTCCGAACTTTGGGACATGGCGGCGAAAGCCCCCGAGAACGTCTGTTTCGCGAC
>JAEEUY010000043.1 GCA_016290715.1 Bacteroidales bacterium | reverse complement strand
GAAGGCAAAAACAAATGCAGCTATTCCAACCACCAAATCTTTCCACCGTTTCTCACGAATATGAATATACAATTCTGCGACAGCCATCATCCCAATCAACATAAAAATATAGTAGGTCATTTGCGGGTGCAACATCACTGAAAAAGAGGTGTAAACCATTGTTAAAATTATCCCCCACCCATACTGCTTCTGGAAGATCAAATAGAATCCTCCTATAATTACTGGAAGGAAAGCCAATGCTTGTGCCTTTGTATTATGTCCGGCGGGAATGATAAAAATAAAATAAGATGATAAAGCGATGGCAATAGCACCAACAATAGAGAGCCACTCATTCACCTTAAATGCCCTCAATAAGATAAAATATCCTAAAAAATAAGCTAAAATCAAGGCAATCGTAATCGGGAACCACAATTGTGCCATTGCCCTAAAATTGATTTTTACTGCGGGAGAAGGGTATTTTCCCCCTCCTATCTGATAATTAGGCATTCCACTAAACATGGACCCCGTCCACCAACTATAGTTTCCACTTTCATTGTATTCCTTACATTCCTGATACATCCCTTCCCAACTTTTCGTATCACCGGCATTAATCACCTTACCATCAAGGACAGGAGAAACATAAACCAATGCCAATACAATAAAAATAACCACTGCCACCAAATAAGGGAGCAACTTCTTAAAGACATCTTTCATCATTGTACTTAATTGTTTATCAATATATTATCTTTAATTTCAATAGCATTATTTTCAAACTGCAAAATTATCCAAAAATTTGCACCAAACAACACATTATAATTTTTTTTTACATCAAGTATAATTAGAAAAATTTTATACTTTTGCACCCGTAAAGGTATAAATTTTGTTTTATATTAAATTTTATACCTGATAAGATATAATAGCTTATTTTTTTAATAGTTTTATACCCGAAAGCATATAAATTATGAATGGGACAAAATTGTCGAGATTTGTAAAGGACAAACGCAAAATGTATCATCTGACACAGGTTGAATTGTCCTATAGGTCTGGTGTCGGACTTAGATTTGTCCGAGACTTGGAACAAGGAAAACCTACTCTACGAATGGATAAGGTGAACCAAGTGTTGAAAATGTTCGGTGCGGAATTGGGGCCCGTAAAGATGGAAAGGGGTGAGTTATGAAACAAGCGGAAGTATATTTTCAAGACAAATTGGCGGGCATACTAACAGAGGATGAGAATGGTTATACTTTTGCCTATCTGGAAAAGTATATTACGGGAAACGGAACACCTATCAGCTTGACGATGCCCTTGCAAACAAAACCATATACAAACAACGTTATATTTCCCTTTTTCGACGGTCTGATTCCCGAAGGTTGGCTTTTGGATATCGCACAATCCAATTGGAAAATCAACCCGCATGATAGAATGTCGCTGCTACTGGCATGTTGCAAAGATGGCATTGGCGCGGTAAGTATTGTGGATATTACAAAACCAGAAAACAAATAGAATATGGCAAATTGTTTGTATTGTTATCAGAAATTGGAAGAAGGAATGGTGGATTACCATCCCCATTGTGCGAAACGTTTCTTTGGTTCTACCACAATTCCAAGATTCCCATACCATCATACGGAAATTAAAGAGCTGGCCAAAGAGGTGGTGCGCAGACAAACTGCCGTGACAGGTGTGCAAGCAAAATTATCCATGGACATTGAAAAACTGCAACATGAATCACGGTTTACCATTGTTGGGTTGTGGGGACGATATATTCTCAAACCTCAAACCGAACTTTACGACAATTTGCCCGAATTGGAAGATTTGACCATGCATTTGGCTGAAGTCGCTAATATACAAACCGTTCCGCATACTCTTGTTCGCTTTGCAGATGGGAAACTTTGTTATTTGACGCGCCGTGTGGACAGAACATCAAAAGGAGAGAAAATTCCAATGGAGGACTTCTGCCAATTATCAGAAAAGCTGACAGAGCAAAAATACAGAGGATCTTACGAGCAAATCGCCAAATTGATTCTACATTATTCTTCAGCTCCAATGCTCGATCTCGAACGGTTTTGGGAAATTGTCCTGTTCTCATGGATTACTGGCAACAGTGACATGCACTTGAAGAATTTCTCCCTGTATAGTCCCATTCCTGACAATTACCAGCTTGCCCCCTCCTACGATTTGCTGAACACTCTGCTGGTTATGCCATCCGATACAGAAGAATTGGCTTTGACACTCAATGCCCGAAAGAAAAAAATCAAGTTGCAAGATTTCAAGAATGCCATGATTAACAGTAGTTTAGACGAAAAAGTCTTTCAAAACATGCTAAAAAAATTTCGAACAACAGAAGAACAATGGTACGATTGGATTGAGCGTTCGTTTCTTCCTCAAGATATGAAAACAGCATATATCTTGTTTATTAAAAATAGGATGATTTTGATTTCACAACAAATTTCAATTAAACAATAATTCGTATCTTTGCAGAATTAATTCTAAAACAGACATAATTCATGCTTAACTCTTTGTCAATCAAATTACAAGCACATATCCACACCCTGATAGAGCGACATCCTGCATTGAAATGCTGTGAGGACTCCATCGCCAAGGCGTACCTTTTGATGGAACAATCGTATCTGTCTCAACACAAACTGTTAGTAGCCGGCAACGGAGGGTCCGCCGCTGATTCAGAGCATATCGTAGGAGAACTAATGAAGGGTTTCAAACTCCCCCGCACCCTCAACAATGAATTCGCACGTACTTGTCAAGCAATTAACCCTGAAATGGGCACCACGATAGCGCGACACCTGCAAGGGGCCCTGCCCGCCATCGCCCTTACCGGCCACTTGGGGCTCTCCACCGCCTACATGAACGACTGCGCCCCTGAATTGGTCTTCGCCCAACAAATGTACGGTTTCGGTCAAGCCGACGATACCTTTTTGGCCATTTCCACTTCAGGCAACAGCAAAAACATTATCTATGCAGCTATCGTGGCTAAAGCAAAAGGAATAAAAATAGTCGGACTGACAGGAAGTAAGGAGAGCAAATTATCCGCTTTGGCAGATGTTTGCATCCAAGTTCCAGAGACCGAGACATACAAGATACAAGAACTACATCTTCCTGTGTATCACTGTCTTTGCCTAATGCTGGAAGATCGGTTTTTCGGTTAAAAATCACTATTTTTGCACCTTAAATTCCTATTTTATGAAAATCATTATTCTCGGAACCGCTTATCCCTATCGTGGAGGACTCTCTGCTTTCAACGAACGCCTCGCATACGAATATCAGAATCAAGGCCATGAAGTAGAAATATACACCTTTACTCACCAGTATCCTGATTTTCTATTTCCCGGGAAAACACAATATAGCAGCGACCCTGCCCCCGAAAATCTAAAAATAACGCGCAAAGTACATTCATACAACCCGTTTAATTGGATTAAAGTCGGGAAAGAGATTTCCCAAAAAAGACCTGATGTGATGATTACCAAATTCTGGCTTCCCTTTATGGCGCCTTGCTTTGGTACCATCGCACGACTGGTAAAACGGAATAAACACACACGCATCGTCTCCATTCTCGACAATGTTATTCCGCATGAACACCGGATAGGAGATAAGATGTTTGTTCGCTACTTCGTCAATTCAACCGACGGTTTTGTGGCTATGTCGAAATCAGTACTGCAAGACTTGCGACTGTTCACCAAGACCAAACCCGCAGCCTTCAGTCCACACCCGCTATACGACCACTATGGAATCCGCTTGAATCGGGAAGAAGCACTACAACTGCTGAATTTACCAACCTCCCATCGCTACGTACTGTTCTTTGGTTTTATCCGCTCATACAAAGGATTAGATATTCTGTTACAAGCATTTGCCGACGAACGTTTGCAACACTCCGATATAAAGCTTATTGTCGCTGGAGAATTTTACGGGGATTCTGCACCTTACCTGAACCTTATCAAAACATTGGGCATTGGTGACAATGTCATTCTTCGCACCGATTTCATTCCCGACAGCGAAGTAAACCGCTATTTCAGCGCCGCCGACATCGTGGCACAACCTTACAAAACCGCTACTCAGAGCGGCGTTACCCAAATCGCATTCCATTTCGAGAAACCGATGTTGGTAACCAATGTTGGCGGATTACCGGAAATCGTTCCTGATGGAAAAATCGGCTATGTGGTAGAACCCGATGCCCCTCAGATTGCGGATGCCCTGCACCGTTTCTTTGTCGAAAACAAGCAAGAGGAATTTGAGCGGAATATCGTGGATGAAAAGAAAAAATACGCATGGTCGCGGTTCGTTGAAACGATGGCGGAAGTGTACGGACCATAAAACGTAAAATGTAGAGACGCACGGCCGTGCATCTCTTGATGATAATTTGATAAAAACAAAATCAACAGAAATATGATTATCAGAAGCAAAGCACCCTTGAGATTAGGTTTAGCCGGCGGCGGAACTGATGTTTCCCCTTTTTCAGATATTTATGGTGGATGCATTTTAAATGCCACCATCAACATGTATGCCTATACCACTCTGGAACCCACCAATGACGGGAAAATTGTGTTTGAGAATCCGGCCCGTACCGAGTTGCATGAAGAGTTCAACAGTTGTGAAGAAATAAAACCTGAAGGATTTTTCATTCTACACAAAGGCGTATATAATCGTATTGTCAAACAATTTACACACAAACCCCTTTCATTTAAAATCTCCAGCTTTGTTGATTCGCCTCCGGGTTCAGGATTAGGCACCTCTTCCACCCTCGTGGTTTCTATTCTCGGCGCATTCGTGGAATGGCTG
>JAEEUY010000042.1 GCA_016290715.1 Bacteroidales bacterium | reverse complement strand
TTCTGCATGGGCATCATCGTTGTGGCGGGGACGATTATAAATAAAATCAACAACGCCAAACTCATCGTTACCGTCAATAATCACCCATGGACCGTAATCACGGGTCCAATAGCTGTCGGTAGCTGCGTTTATGAAATTTACATTATCCATATTCACCCCTGCATTACGATAAGTGTTTGTTACATTTTGTTCTTGATAATTAGATGATACAGAGGTTGTTACCATTACAAGTTGAGACATTTCTCTGACCAGGGAAACGGGAATGCCGAAAGGGTATCTGACAAGTACTCCTTGTGAGGGCTGGAATTCCGCAATGTTGGTTACGGGAGAGACTGGTGCGGCAGTGCCTCTGAAATACATCCCAATTTCTCCTTTGCGAGCCAATTCATCCGCATTCATTTGATAGGTGAGCGGAAGGGGAGATGACTCGTTTTGGGCAAAAGTGACAACAATGGAGGAAATGAGCAAAAGAATGATAGAGGATAGCGTTGATTTGTGGAACATACTTTGTTATATTTTATTATATTTTAGTTGAAAATAATTTCATAATTTGCTCTGCATACGTTTTGGAGATAGGAATGTCTCCAGCGCTATCATGATCCAAATCAAGATAAAACGTATCGTGCTCGTTGCGTACAATCTTGATTTTTTTGATATTCACAATGTATGAGCGATGGCACCGCACAAAACCGTATGGCTTTAGCATGGATTCCAAATTCTTTAGCGTATTTCTAATCATGAAACGCTTCAGTTCATGGTTGTGAATATAGTATATGTTTACATAATTATTCGCTGATTCTAAGTAATATATATACTCCTGTTTAACGGATAATTTGAGGTTGTCTTTCTCATCCACAAAATTGATAATACTGTCCTCCCCAGGCTCGATTGGTTCTCCCGATTCTGCCATATCAGGGTTAGCTGCTAATTGTTGCTTTTGTGTTAAATGGCTGATTTTCACATCCCTATCTTTTAAGGCAAGATATAAATAAGAAACAATATAGGGGACCGACAATAATAACGGAACGAAAATCAAGGAATGCTGGAATACGTGTGCGAATGACCGGTGGTCCTTGAGCAGATAAGTTATGATAATGGTATAGAGTATCGCAATCAGAAATATTTCACAGAGTAACCATAAACAATATTGAATAACAGATAGTTCAAACTTTTTCTTCAAGCCACACATGAGCAACCGGCTTCCCAAAAGGATCATGACACCTCCTAAAATGGAAATGGTTGAATACAAAAATTGATGTAGGGAAGAAGAAGAAGTATAAAAGGAGGATTCAATAAATGGAGAGTAAATGTTAACGAATATTAATGAAAAAATAGCAACAAAAATCAAAATTTTGATATTTGTGCCAATTTTTAATAAATAATCGGGAATTCGACTATACATTTTGAGTTGAATTTTAGCCCGCAAAATTAATATTTTTTTTCTATTCGTGTATGCCCTCCCCGAAGTTTATCCCTTATAAGCATAATTCACCCCACATTCGCCAATTTCACCCCCAAAATAACCGTCTCTATCACTTAAAAAACGGCAATGTTGAAAAAAACAGTTCTTTTGCACACTCTTTTTTGTGAAGATTATTGTTGTTCAAATTAAATTGATTTTTTATGAAAGAAATTGAAAAATTATTTGACATCGTCAATCAATATGAGGAGCGTTATCCTGAACAATTAATTGCTTTAGCCGCCAAACGTGACGGGAAATGGATCTATTTTTCTCCTCGTCAATACAAGGAACTGACAGATAAAATCAGTTATGCCCTTATTAAATTGGGCATTAATCCTGGCGATAGGGTGGGAATCATTTCAACCAACCGTCCGGAATGGAATATGTTGGACATGGCTATTATGCAAATCGGTGCGATTACGGTGCCAGTATATCCTACGATTAGTGAGAACGACTATCGTTATATCTTGAATCATTCAGGAATGAAAATGGTGGTGGTGGAAGGCGCTGAGGTAATGAACAAAATTGCTGCGGTTATGCCTGATTTGCCGGAACTGAAATATGTTTACACCTTTATTAACAGGGAAAAATTCCCTTATTTGGCCCAATTGATTGAATTGGGAGAGCAGAATCCGAATCCGGAAGAGGTGGCCAAAAGAAGTTCCGCTGTCCGTCCGGAGGATTGCTCCACTATCATCTATACTTCCGGCACTACCGGAGCGCCCAAAGGGGTGATGCTTTCTCATAAGAATATTGTCAGCCAATTATTGAATCTCCGTCATACTCCGGCCAAATGGTCGAAACGGGCTTTGAGTTTTCTCCCTATCTGTCATGCTTATGAAAGAATGTTGGTATTCTTGTATCAGCATTTGGGAATGTCTGTTTACTATGCTCAAAATTTGGGTACGATTGCCGAAAATATCAAAGAGGTGCGCCCTACGATGATGTCCACGGTTCCGAGAATGCTGGAAAAGATTTTTGATAAGATCTGGAGCAGTAGCAAGAATATGAAGCCGATGAAAAAAATGTTGTTCCGTTGGGCTATTTCAGTAGCACAGGCCTACAAAATCCAAGATCACAACCGTACTTTCTGGTATAAATGCAAACATAAAGTGGCTGATATACTTGTGTATAGGAAAATCAGACAGAGCATTGGCGGTGAATTTGATATTGTGGTTTCAGGAGCAGCAAGCATCCAACCGCGTTTGGCTTCCTTTTTCTCTGCTATTGGAATGCCTGTGTTTGAAGGTTATGGTGCCACAGAAACTTCTCCTGTTATCGCAGTAAGTTGTCGTGATAGAGACGGCCGCGAAGTGGGTACGGTTGGTTTCCCATTGCCTGGTGTGGAAGTGAAAATCGAAAGCAATGGCGAACTGCTATGTCGTGGACACAATGTGATGATGGGTTACTATAAAGATCCTGATTTGACCGCCCGGGTTATCGACCAGGATGGCTGGTTCCATACAGGAGATATGGGAAAAATCAATGAAAAAGGTCAGGTGATGATTGTGGGCAGATTGAAAAACATATTCAAAACATCATTCGGGAAATATGTGAACCCACAAGCTATTGAAGAGAAATTCTGTGAATCTCCGTTTATTGACAATATGGTGGTGATGGGTGAAAATCAGAAATTCGCCGCTGCGTTAATCGCCCCTGATTTCGTTTTCTTGAAAAGCTGGTGCGCTACGCATGAAGTGGAATACACGACCCCTGAAGACATGGTGAAAAACGAAGTGATTCAAAAACGCTTTCTCCGCGAAGTGACGAAATATAATGCTTTCTTTGGGGACACCGAGCAAGTGAAAAAATTTGTGCTTATCCCGGATGAATGGACACAGAAAAATGAAATTTTAACCCCTACCTTGAAGGTAAAACGGGATGTTGTTCAAAAAAGATATGCTAAAGAAATAGAGAATTTGTTTAATTAGTTTGCTGATTTCCATATTACAAGTCCCTTAACGGAAATTGTGAACGTGATTTTATTGATTCCGCTGCCCCTTGTCCGCTCCTTGGATAGGGGGCTTTTTCTAATTCAAACAACAGTGTACATGTGTGTTAAATTAACTCTATTTTGTTGAAAATAAATTTGTTTTTCGCAATTTTATAATAGGTCTATCTGTACTTTTGTAAATTAGTAATTGTTGAAGATGAAAAGATATTTTTGGTTTCTGGGAGGAGTCTTCGTTTTGTTGATGGGTGTATGGATTCTTTTTGCCCCAAATGTGCGAAATGAACAAATCTCATTTTTTATCCCTAAAAATGCAACTTTTCCCCAATTGATGGATTCTTTGGGAAAATATGATGTCCTGAAGAATCAAACTACCTTTAAAATGGCTTCCAAAGTGATGCTGTATCGTAATGTGCGCACAGGAAAGTATGTTATGGACAAAGGAATGAGTAACTTTGATTTGCTGATGATGCTTCGTAAAGGGCAGCATTATCCTGTTAAATTCACTTTTAATAATGTGCGGACGAAGGAACAGCTGATGAACAAGTTGTCGAAATATTACTTTCTTTTTGAATGGCAGGATTTATATCAGTTGTTGAATGACCAGCCGTTTTTGGAAAAATATCAGCTTACGCCGGAGACAGTTATGGCTATCTTCATTCCCAATACATACGAATTTTATTATGATATTACGGCGGTTGAATTTTTTGAAAAGATGTTCCATTATTATCAGGAATTTTGGAATGAGGAAAGAATGGGGGAGGCTGAAGCGATTGGCTTTACTCCGCTGGAAGTTGTTACCCTCGCTTCTATTGTAGAGGAAGAGAATTTTAGGGAAAAGGAAAAAGCCATTATTGCAGGGCTCTATATCAATAGATTGCGTGCGGATATGCCGTTGCAGGCCGACCCCACGATAAAATTTGCCGTAGGTGATTTTTCTATTAAACGGGTGCTTAATGAGCATCTTACAGTGGAATCCCCTTATAATACATATAAATACAAAGGGCTTCCGCCGGGACCTATCCGTATCCCTACTCCTTCCACCGTGGACTCGGTGCTGCATTACACACATCATAACTATATGTATATGTGTGCAAAAGAGGATTTTTCAGGAACCCACAACTTTACCAATAACTATCAGGAACATTTGAGAAACGCTGCAAAATATCGGGCAGCATTATCTGCCATTTCCCAATAATTTTTTGGCAATAAATGCGTTATTATTTTTCATGAGAAAGTCGAAGTTATTTTTTTTATTCCTGTTTTACACTTTGTCCCTTTCGGCGATTGATGCTCCGCAGCTTCGTTGCCTGAGTGTCCAAAGTACGGGAGCGGTAACTTTGACGTGGCTGCCCCCCGCCGATTTGTCGGATTTTGACCATTATGCAATATACTATTCCACAGCCTCAGGCGGACCCTATACCATGGTTGCGCAAATTGCTGATGCTACTGTTACAACCTATACGCATACGGGGGCGCAAGCGATGATTATCGCCCAATGTTGGTACTATGTGGAGGCGTGTTCTTTTGACCGTTGTGTGTCATCGGATACGTTGGCGACGATTGAGTTCTATCTTGCCAATTATGGGAATGGGGAGGCGCTGTTGAGTTGGGAGGCCCCCTGTGTCCCGTTGTTACCCTCTATGTCGCCTGATTATGAGATATGGCGGGAGTTCCCTGACGGCGTGTGGACTAACATCGTTTCGACCAATAACAGGATTTATCGTGATATTATTGATATTTGTGAGTCCTCTCTTAGCTACCGAATTGAGCTGAGTGATGCTTCGGGATGCAAAAATGTCTCGCGCCCATTATCTGATATTTTCAGCGACTTTACCTCACCTGAAACACCTCAGCTTGATAGCGTATCTGTTGATTTTGGCACACAACTGATACAGTTGGGATGGGAACCGTCCTCCACTCCGGATGTTACTGCATATATTATCTATCATAAAGAAGGGAATATGTGGATTTCGGTAGATACGGTTTATGGTGATAACCATAATTTTTGGTATGATTCCATCAGGGAGTCCAACCAAATACAACATTATCGTATCGCCGCTATGGATAGTTGTCTCAATACCAGTCCGATGACTGACGCTCAGCACAACTTTACACTTATTGCCACGTATGATATTTGCCGAAGAGAGGCTTCACTTTCGTGGAACGCATACGAGAATATGCCTTTTGATGTTGAAAAATATCAGATTTATGTGAGTGATAATGGGGCGCCTTTGCAGTATGTGGGAGA
>JAEEUY010000041.1 GCA_016290715.1 Bacteroidales bacterium | reverse complement strand
CGGGAATTTCTGTAAGTCCGGCCAGTTTGGAGGCACGCCAACGCCGTTCTCCTGAAATCAGCTGATATTTGCCATTTTCAATGGGGCGGACCGTAATGGGTTGAATCAAACCATACGACTTGATGGATTGAGCCAATTCTGCTAAGGCATCATCATCAAAATCCTCTCTGGGTTGGCCGGGGTTGGCTTCAATGGAATCGATTTTGATAAAACTATTATTGTCTGTCTTCACACGTGCGGAAGAGTTGGCAGACAACACAGCATATTCCCCATCACCTAAAAGGGCACCGAGTCCTTTGCCCAAATGACCCACTTTTGATTTTTTATCCATATTATATTTTGTAACCGTTTTGAACGAGAATTTCTTTAGCGAGGTTCAAGTAGTTGATAGTTCCGCGCGATTGTATGTCATAGGCAATAATAGGCTTTCCGTGGCTGGGAGCTTCACTTAAACGGATATTTCGAGCAATGATGGTATCAAAAACAATACCTTTGCAATGCCTTTTGACATCTTCCACTACGGCATTTGCCAGTTTTAAGCGGGAATCGTACATCGTTAGAAGGATCCCTTCAATAACGAGGTCGGCATTCATGCCATTTTGAACCAACCGGATGGTATTTAACAATTTCCCCAAACCTTCAAGTGCAAAATACTCGCATTGCACGGGGACAATCACCGAGTCGGCTGCCACCAACGAATTAAGGGTAAGCAAGCCCAAGGAAGGAGCGCAATCGATAATAATAAACTCAAATTCCTCTTTAAGGGAGAAAATGGCATCCCGCATACGATATTCGCGACGGTCGATACCGATCATCTCCACTTCAGCGCCGACAAGGTTAATATCGGCCGGAAACAGGAAGAGGTTAGGAATATTCGTCGGCACGATGGTGTCGTGGGCGGATTTATTTCCGATCATACAATCGTAAATACTTGATTCTATTTCATTAGGATCCACGCCCACTGCTGCGGTAGCATTCGCTTGGGGGTCTGCATCTATAAGCAAAGTTTTGTGTTCCAATACTGCCAATGACGCAGCAAGATTCACAGCAGTGGTGGTTTTTCCGACACCGCCTTTCTGATTAACGACTGCGATAATTTTTCCCATTATGCATCCAAATCTTCAAAAGCCAAATCTGTATCTGTAGTGTTTTCACTTTCGGATGTTGCAAACAGCGCGTCATCAGGCATTTCGCCGGTCTCAATAAAGTTTAAAACCGCGCCTAAAGCATTTTTAAATTTGGTAAAATCCTCTTTATAAAGGAATAATTTATGTTTTTCATAGAAAAATGTCCCATTATCCGCATTGAATTTGCGCTTGCTTTCTGTAATGGTCAAATATTTTTCATCATTTTTGGTAGTCTTAACATCAAAAAAATAAGTTCTTTTACCTGCTCTGACCGCTCTCGACAATACTTCGTTTTTTTCTAAATTTTCCATCTTTATGAACTTTGATTTATAAATTGCAATTAATCTCTAAATTATTCTGAATAAGTAAAATGAATAGGCAGTTGTGTCAAAATCGGAATCACTTCCCCATCTTTTTTGCCTGCTTTCCACTCCGGGAATGAATTAACTATACGGAGGGCTTCATCATCCATTTCATCATATCCCGACTTCTTCACAATGGTAATATCTGAAAGCGATCCATCCGTATTAACCATAAATTGCACAATAGTAGTGCCTTCCGCTTGAATCGATTTTAATGCTTCAGGATATTGGAGACTGTCGGCAATGTATTGGTAAAGATCTTCCAAACCAGTTTCAAATTTGGGAGGACGGATGGTGATTTTCTCTATTGAATCGCCAGATTCATATTTCTCAATGGCCAATTCCCCATCTTTATAAGTCGCTGGATGACACTTCTGTGCATGGCATACCATGCTTCCGAAACATAGAGTCAACATCAAAATAGCACTTAAAAAAATTCTTGTCACTTTCATACTTTATATTTTAAAATTTCAATCTGCAAAGGTACAGTTTTTTTTAATATATCCACATATAAATAAAATCTTTTTTTAACTGTTTTCAATGAATAAAAATAAGTATATTAGCGACCTGAAAAATTAGAGGTGGTTATTCACTTCTAATATTTTATAATGACTTTATACTGTTTGAATTACGAAAAGAATGAAGAAAATATTAACAGCCTTTTTTGTTGCATTTTTTTTGGTTTTTTTTGCTAAAACTGCCGTTTCAAATCCTTCCAATGAGACAGAAAAGTTCAACCCCGGGCCATTTATTATCGAACATATTATTGACAGTTATGGATGGCATATAACAGGAAGTGGGGAAAAATCCATCTCTATTCCTCTTCCTGTCATTTTGTTTGATCATGGGAAACCTGTTGTTTTCATGTCGGGGAAATTCCACCATGGACATGATGCCTATCGCGGTTATGCCATCGGTTTTACGCCGGAGACCAAAGGGAAGATTATCAAATTATCAGGGAACAATGCAGACTATTCTGGACCGATTGCAAATCTGGCCTGCCAAGAAAACGTTGAAAGTGCAGAAGGGATGTCGCAATTAATCGATCAGAATGCCTCTATTGTGGATATCTCCATCACCAAAAATGTTTGTTCGCTGATTATCTCCATCATCATACTGCTGTGGCTCTTTTTGCATATAACCAAGATGTACAAACAGCGTGAAAACATGCCTCCCACAGGTGCTCAAGGGCTGATTGAGCCTTTGATCATTTTTATTCGTGATGAGGTGGCCATTCCCTCTTTAGGAGACAAATATGAGAAGTATTTCCCCTATCTGCTCACCCTGTTCTTTTTCATTCTGGTTAACAATCTGATGGGGTTAATCCCGATTTTCCCCGGCGGGGCCAATTTAACAGGCAACATTGCTATTACGGGAATCTTGGCGGTGATCACCTTTTTCATCACCACTTTCTCGTCCAACAAAAACTACTGGAAGCACATCATCAATACGCCTGGCGTACCTTGGTTTTTGAAATTCCCACTTCCCTTGATGCCTATTGTGGAATTTATCGGAGTGTTTACCAAACCTTTCGTATTAATGGTGCGTTTGTTTGCGAACATTACCGCAGGGCATATTATCGCTTTGGGTGTCATTAGTTTGATATTCATTTTTGGCAGCATGTCGCCCCTGTTAGGTTACGGCGTTTCCGTTGTTTCTATTGTATTTTATCTTTTCATGGCGTTGTTGGAAATCATTGTTGCCTTCATCCAAGCTTTTGTTTTCACCCTCTTAACCGCTTTGTTTACAGGAATGGCAATGGAGGAGGAACATGAGGAACAGCCCTCGAAAATAGCAGAAGTTGAAGCTAAACAATGTTAATATACAAACCTTTTATTCACTTAATTAAATAAATTATGTCAAGTTTAACAGTTTTAATGCAAGCAGTAGCCGATGGAGCCATCGGTAAAATGGGTGCTGGCATCGGTGCCGGTCTCGCTGCTATTGGGGCAGGTATCGGTATTGGTAATATCGGTAAAGGTGCGTTGGAATCCATCGCACGCCAACCTGAAGTAAGTGGTGATGTTAGAACAAACATGATTCTTACCGCCGCTTTCGTAGAAGGTGTTGCCCTTTTTGCTATCGTAGTTTGTCTGCTTATTGCAGTTGCTTAAGCTACAATCGTTTAAAATGAGGAGTTCCGGCACGGTTGGTGCCGAACTCCTGTTTTTTCTTTGTACATATTTGTTTAATTCTTTATTTCATTTAAAATATGAAAATCTCTTATAATTGGTTAAAACAATACATAAGTTTTGATTTAACACCGGAAGTGACTGCCGAATATCTGACGAATTGCGGTTTGGAGGTGGAAGGTATTTCCACGTACGAAACCATTAAAGGGGGGCTCCGTGGTTTGGTTGTCGGTGAAGTGCTTACGTGTGAGAATCACCCGGATTCAGATCACCTGCACATAACTACCGTTGATGTGGGTGCGGAAACCCCACTCAATATTGTGTGCGGAGCTGCCAATGTCGCCCAAGGACAAAAGGTTATCGTAGCAACTATCGGCACCACTTTGTATGATGGCGAAGAAGCTTTTACCATCAAAAAATCCAAATTAAGAGGGGTCGTTTCTGAAGGAATGATCTGTGCAGAAGATGAAATCGGTGTGGGAACTTCTCACGATGGCATTATGGTTTTGGATCCGTCGGTTGCCGTAGGTACGCCCGCTGCCAAACTTTTCAACGTTGAAACCGATACCATTTTTGAAATCGGCCTAACCCCCAATCGTAGTGATGCAATCTCTCATTTTGGGGTGGCCCGCGACTTGCAGGCAGCTTTGAAAACCCATAATATTCCCTGCTCCGCCCCTATTCTGCCCATCGGACACGAATTCAGCAATACAAAAAAATGCCCCATTGACATTACTATTCTCAATAAGCAGGCATGTCCCCGCTACACCGGGATGACCATTAGCGGCATCACAGTTACAGAATCTCCTGCATGGCTGCAGAATCGTTTGAAATCAATTGGTGTTCGTCCTGTCAACAACATTGTGGATGTTACTCAATTTGTTATGTTTGAGATAGGACAACCGCTTCATGCTTTTGATACAGATAGAATTGCCGGAAATCAAGTGATTGTTAAGAACTTGCCTACAGGCACCCCTTTTACAACCTTGGATGGAAACGAAATCAAGTTGGATGAGAACGACCTGATGATTTGCAACGCGAAGGAAGGAATGTGTATTGCAGGGGTTTATGGCGGTTTAGACTCAGGGGTTACCGAAACAACCAAAAATGTCTTTTTAGAGAGTGCCTACTTTAATCCTGTGAATATCAGAAAAACATCCAAAAGACATAACCTCAAAACCGATGCCGCTTTCCGATACGAACGGGGATGCGACCCGGAAATCACCATTTACGCTATCCGACGCGCCGCCAACCTCATCAAAGATATTGCCGGCGGTCTCACCTCTGAAATCACCGATGTTTATCCCGCAGAAATTAAAAGGGAAAAAATCATCTTAAGATATGATGATATCAATCGTATTGCAGGTAAAAGTATTGATAAACAAGAGATTATAAATATCCTACTCTCTCTGGGCATGGATATTTCCTCTCCTATTGCCAACAAAGAACAAATTGCTGTCTCAGTACCTCTTTACAGGGTGGATGTTACCCGCCCCATTGATCTGATAGAGGAAATTCTTCGTATTTATGGTTATAACAATATCGAAATTCCTGATACCTTACACTACAGCTTAAACATCCAGTCGGAAAAGAATTACCGGCCACTGCAAAATAGAATCTCTAATTACCTGGCATCAAATGGATTCTTTGAGGTAATGAACAATTCTCTTACCAAAGAAATCTATGCCGAGCGGTTTGATTTCATAGATGAAAAAGCCTCTATCAAATTGTTGAATCCGTTGAGTAATGAATTGAGTGTTATGCGCCAGACATTGCTTTTCGGCGGACTTGAAAATATTAACCACAATTTTAACAACAAACGTTTCAACCTGAAATTATTTGAGTTCGGAAAAATCTACAACTTGAATAACGAGGTGGATTCTACTGCCTCTGTTACAGAACGTTATGTGGAAAACGAATTTCTTGCTGTATTTACCACAGGAAACAATCAGATAGATTCATGGAAAGCCAAAGGGGTTAAGAACGACTTTTTCTACTTGAAAAATATGGTGGAGAATATTTTCCGTTTGTTGAATATTCCCATTCCTCAAATAGAAACCAATGAAGACCCACGTTTCCTGAATCATCTTTCCTATATGGTTGATGGGCAATGTTTGTGCACGATTGGCGTGGTAATGCCTACGATCCTGAAACAGTTTGACCTGAAAAAAGAGGTTTGTTATGCCGAAATAAACACCAAGATTCTTTACGAATCGGCCAACAGCAACATCACCTATGCACAAATTCCTAATTATCCATCCGTGGAACGCGATTTGGCATTGGTTGTTGATGAGAATGTTACCTATGCCACCTTGGAAAAAATCGCTTATAAATTTGGAGGGAAACTATTGAAGAATGTCTCTTTGTTTGATGTGTATGAAGGAGATAAAGTGGGTGCGGGTAAAAAATCGTATGCACTTAACTTTATTCTTCAACATGCGGAGAAAACATTAACGGATGACGATATTACAAAGTTCATGAATAAGTTAATCGCCGCTTTTGAAAGAGAGGCACAAGCTAAATTAAGATAATTCTGAACATCAAACACCCCGAACTCACTTTATTAGCTGTGCCGTTCGGGGTGAATTGTATCCTGACCTAAGCAGGTCGTAGCACCGTTTTATCATTAGAAAGTCCCTTTACCCAAGCGGAATTTAATGGCTGGCGGCAAAGAGATCTCGTGCATGCATTCCAAAGTAAAACGGTCGGTCATTCCCGACAAATAATCGGCAACAATCTGTTTCCCCATTTCTTCGGAGTTATAGCTTTTTTCTGCGGCTTCCTTGAGGTAGAAAGGGCGCATGGTT